>CATJIF010000089.1 GCA_949740445.1 uncultured Peptostreptococcaceae bacterium
CAGCCGGCGCTGGCAACGTCGGTCAGCGATCCCGCCCGACGTATGATGGCATTGTACTCGTCGTTAATCTCCTTAGCGGAACAGAAATTCCATGGGCATCTTCTGCATAAAGTCCATCATTACGCCCTGCATGCCCAGATAGTAGGAATCGTACATGCGAAAATACAGAAAGTCCGTATTGATGCGCGCAGACAACCCGCTGAGAGTCAGCAGGCTTCCATAGAGAACGGTATAGGGGAACACGTCGGAATAGTCGCCGCTTCCCGACGACAGATATAACGATAATACAGATAGTATCTTTTGATTGCAGAACAGAATGACAGCCGGCAAAAGGCACAGCACGGCATTGCAGGCGTTCCAGAAAGCGAAAAACCGTGCGCGGCCCTGACAGTCGAGGGTACAGGTTTTCAAATCTGACTATTGCATCGAGGACTTACATTTTATGAGATTCTTGCGAAGGTGTCAAGGTACTTAGTATAGAAGCCTGGCGGAAAAATCCGAACAATTCGGCAGTTGTCATTCACTGGTGGATATTTCATTGTGCTTTGGTACAAAATGAAATAAGAGTTTTCTGGTACACGGTATGAAATGTCTTCTAGTCTGAAATTTTTGGTTTTATATATCAAAAAATATAATTTTTTATAATTTTTTTGACTTGTAGGTCTAAAATTATTGACTTCTTCGGATTTTCCAATATAATATAGATACGAGAATTAGGAGGTGCATCGTGGCTGAGCTTATAAATCGCCCTGACTATTTAAATCAGCTCATTCAAAATAAAGATGTGGATCTGGTCAAAATTGTTACCGGTATCCGCAGATGTGGAAAGTCATCCCTGCTGGACTTGTTCCATCAATATCTATCTGATAACGGAATCCCCGATACCAATATCATTCACATGAATTTGGAGTCGCTGCGTTATCGAAATCTTTCCGGCTATCTTGCTTTCTATGACTATGTCAGCGAACGCATTCCCAACGATGGGAAAACATACTTGATATTCGATGAGCTTCAGGCCGTGGAACATTGGGAAAAAGCTATCGAGTCTTTCCGTCTCGACTACGATGTAGATATCTATATCACCGGTTCCAACGCCTATCTGCTTTCCACAGAATTTTCTACGCTTCTCTCCGGCAGATATGTGGAAATCTCCATGTTACCGCTGTCCTTTAAAGAGTTCCTGACCTTCTATGAATTTGCCCCGTCTGTCACGGCAGAAGAAAAATTTCAGAGATATTTGCAGTTTGGGGGTATGCCTATTCTAAGAGAGTACCAGTTCAATGAAGCGAGAAGCAATCAGGCTCTGGAAGGCATCTATTCTACAGTCGTACTGCGTGACATTCTTCAGCGTAACAATCAGGCGGATCAGGGCATGTTGCAGAAGATTATGCTGTTCCTTTGTTCCAATATTGGCAGCATCACTTCCCCAAACAGCATCGGAAATGCTTTATCCAATAAAGGCGATATTCAGAGCGGCAAAGGTAAAAATGTCGCGGGCAAAACAGTAGACAAATACATCGCCATGCTGCGCAGCGCATTTATCTTCTACTCTGTAGGAAGATATGACGTGAAGGGCAAACAGCTGCTGAAAACTTTAGGAAAGAACTACATTATTGATATGGGCTTTCGCAATATGCTGCTTGGCTATCGCGATGCAGACCGGGGCCATATTATGGAAAACATCGTGTTTCTGGAGCTGATCCGACGTGATTACCGTGTTTATATCGGTAAAGTGGGCGAAACAGAAATCGACTTTGTTGCAGAAAAGCCAAGTGATAAACTGTATATTCAGGTGACAGAAAGCATGCAGTCGCCGGAAACCCGTGAACGGGAGCTCCGGCCGTTGCGCACGATACCTGACAACTACGAAAAAATCGTATTGTCGATGGACAGAAGCTACATTAACTCTTACGATGGCATCAAATCCCTGTACCTGATCGACTGGTTGCTATCCTGAACGAAAGGAATTGGACTGCTTTTTCTATATCGTATTTTTGTAATTTACAGTCTATTGTGCTACACTTGCAGTATCAGGATAGACTTCTAATACAAGGAGGATATCTTATACGTACCAGGCACGAAATGACCATAATTATTACAAAGTTATGCAGCAGGATTGCCCTGTTGTTTCCACAGAGTAAAATAGAGGCTATTTTGTTTAGTTCCTATGCCAGAGGGGATGCAGATTCAGGATCGGATATTGATGTTCTGCTTCTTGTAGATGCCTCCCGACAGGATATTTCGGATCGAAACTGGCAGATAGGCGACTTAACGGCTGAGCTTTTACTGGATTATGGCGTTGTGGTATCGCCTTTTGTAGAAAATAGGGAGTATTTCAATCGAAGTTTACAACTATTCCCATTTTATAGCAATATTAAAAGCGAAGGGGTGAGAATCAGTGCCTGATATTACAAGAGTTACCCTATCGCGGATATCGGTTTCGAAAGGCGGAGGAAATGCTGGTTTCTACTTAAATTTTTTCTCCATCCTACAGATTAAATTCCGGAATCTGCAAAAGATCTGCTATCTCACTTTTTTCTACGTCGTATCTTTGTAATTCGCAGCTGATATACCTATTGGCTTCCTCTTCTTCCGTTAAAAACAAATCCGCCATCCCTTCGTGAGATAACGTCCCCAGAAGCAACCACTTATCGTCTCTGAGCAGGCAAAGGTCTGCAAAGGGATTTGCCATTTTTCCATAGGCATCCTGAAAAGACAGATGGTTTTCCGACAGCTCTGCAATTACATTGATTACGTCGATATCGCTTTTCAGTATATGTCCTATTTTGTCCACGCTCTGGCAGGCATAGGAGTTGGTAGTATGGTAGCGATACAGCAGCTTGTCCTTCATTTTGTTAAAATAATAGCGGTAGCTTTCCCAGTCGAAGGTCGTCATTTGCAAATCTACAAATAAAACCATGTAACTGCTCAGCTCTTCCAGCTGCACCAGCAGCTGCTTCATGCAATGATTGGTGGTATCGTTTTCGAGAGATGTAACCATTCGGTAGCGATATATGTTGTTCATAGCAAAGTCCTGTTCTTAAAAGTAAATTTATATTTCTGACCGCTATCTCTGCTATTAACTATTGCAATACATAAAATGATTATAAGGCTGACGTACATGATAATTGTTATGTTTCTGGCGATGTTATCTCTTTCCAAGTATACCTCCATGTAAATCTGTTTTTAAACACATGAATACGCCGCTACGCTTAAATTTTTCCAAAACCTGCACGCCGGCTTTGCTTTGATATATAGAAAACACATATTGAGCGGGACAAAAAGCTACTCATGGCTATCTTGCTGATTTTTCTTTCTTCTTTTCCTCCATATTTTCTGTAAAAAAATGCTACATTATAATGAATAATTCCAATGAATATCGCATTCTAATAAATATTGTCAAAACTCTTTTCAAAATATAATATTTCAATAAAGATCATCGCTGCCAATATAATAAAAGCAAAAAAATAACCTTTCAAATCGTTACCTCCTTTTTGGTACTTTTTTCGTTCAGAGATATTCTTCCAAATAGAAAGATAAAAGAACAAAAATCTCCTGTCAAACAGATCATAAAAGGATTCTCATATTTATCTATAAATGTTAATGCATTTTAGTGTTTTCCTGTCTTGTGTCTGCCAATACAAATAATCTTCCTATGCTTCATCAAACCATATTTTATTCATCTACGTCAACATCAATGGGCTCGTGTGCCATACCTTTTCCGTTATTCAGTGCGGCAATACCGCGACGCAAATGTGCCATATTGCTTTCCGAATAAAACGGATCTACGGAAACCTCAAACGGTATGCGCTTTTCTCTTCCGACTTTTTTGCAAATATAGTAAATGCTGCGCTCATGGAAAGGCCTAATTCGGAACATGCCTGTTCCATGCTCTTTTTACATCTGCATCAAGTTTAAAATTTACATTTTTCTTTATCATTTTACAGAACACACATCCATTGCTCAAACGGCATTCCGGCGCGCAAAAAGCGCCTGCCGGCGGCAGACGCTTCTTTCACGGGTATAGCGCACCGATTTCAACCAAAGGTACGGTTTAATAATTATCCGCCTTCACCTTCTGATAGGCCAGCGGGTGCTCGCAGACCGGACAGACGGAAAGGGCCTTGGTTCCGGTGTAGATATAGCCGCAGTTATCGCAGATCCACGTAACCTCCTGCGGCTTTTCGTAGACGGTGTTGTTCTTTATGCTGTCGGCTAGTGTGCGGTAGCGCTCTTCGTGGTGCTTTTCCACTGTGCCCACCATTTCGAACTTGGCGGCGATTTCCTCAAATCCCTCTTCTCTGGCCACGGCTGCCATGTCGCGGTACATTTCCGCCCATTCATAGTGTTCGCCTGCGGCCGCGTCGATGAGATTGGTTCCGGTGTCAGCGATTCCTGCCGCATATTCGAACCACAGCTTGGCGTGGGCCATTTCATTGTTCGCCGTCTCTGTAAAGATATCAGAAATCTGGTTGTAGCCGTCCTTCTTTGCCCGGGAAGCATAGAACGTATAGCGGTTGCGCGCCTGCGATTCTCCGGCAAAGGCCAGCATCAGATTGTCGAAGGTCTTGGTTCCCTTCAGTTTTTCTTTTAAGTTCGTATCCATAGAATCCTCCCTGTCAGATGACTTATATTTCTGTTTTCATTGTAGACGGGAAGCATCCATTTTATACAGGATTGTGCAACTTAAATTTTTGCGCGGCAGCAAGGGCCGTTCTATTGGAAGGCTTAATTTTGCGATTCGTTGGCCGTATCCTCCAAAACTCCAAGCCACTGCTTTACGGTTTCTACCGCATATCCGACTGCTTGTGCTATCCTATCGACATCAATTTCCATCTCATACAGCCTTTTAGCTGCTTCTCTGGCTTTCTTCAGCTCGCCTCTCTGTTCGCCAACTCGTTCCGATTCTTTTCTCATTTCCAATATTGCCTGACACACATCTACCGCCTCCTCGTCTTCGCTATACTTGATCCCTGCGTGCGTAATCGCTTCGATTACGTCGGCTGCCCGGCGCTCCACCTCCCGAAAGCGCTGTTCATCAACGCTCAATATCCTGCTCAGGTTTTCTTTATCTTTGCAATATTTGATAAAAAACATGACCTCCCGCAGGCTGGATTGGAATTTCATAATTTCCTCGTCCGACATCCGCGCCGGAGCAATCAGCCGAACGCGATAATCGTCTATGCAGGCCCGCACCTCCGGATCGGATATATCCATCATATCAAGCAGGTTTAACGATCCATCCCATTCCTCCGAACCGAAAAATATGGTTACTGTAATGGAAGGAATCAGCCTGTCTTCCTTCCAGAAGCCGCTTAAAAATTCACCCGGATTTGGATTTTTCTCATCTTTGTCAGCAGAGATTTTGCCCTGCTCTCTTTTCCGTTTTCGCTCTTTCCGATGTGATTTCGCCGCTTCTTCCACCTGCCCTGCATATTCCAGCGCATCATACAAGTTATTCTTCACTGCCATGGCATAGTGAATCTCTGCCTGGTTTTCCGCGCCGTAAAGTATGTATTCCAGTTTTCCATCTGTCATCGCGGCATAGAGCTTCTGCACTGGAATGACTGCTCCATCGGCGCCGTATGGCAATGCAATTTTGGTGGAATCGCGTTCTGTCAGCTGCCCTGGCAAAATTACCTGTTCGGCAACCTGAACCTGCATAGCTTCTCTTACATGATCGCTTATTTTTATTATATGGTATATGGCATCCACTTATCAACCGGTTTTTCCTGCAATCCTACAGAGAAGAATTTTGATATTTTCCCAGTTTGTAATTCAGGTGCTGCCTGGAAATCCCCAGCTTTCTCGCAGCTTCAGACAAATTTTTAGAATCAGCCACAGCGGATAAAATAATATTTTTCTCATACGCCGCCACCGCTTCTACCAGAGAAAATCCCTCCTCCTGGTCCCACTTTGGAATGCGGGGCGCAAGCAGGGCTTTCGGCTCTGCCGCTTTTATCATGTAGCTGGGTAAATACTGTTTTCCGATGGTTCTGGTGGTAGCGAAGTTAAACGCCCCCTCCAAAACATGCTTCAGCTCTCGCACATTACCAGGCCAGTGATAGCGATCAAAAATCTGTTTTACCTCATCATCGACGCCGGTGATGGTGCGGTTCATTGTTTCGTTGTACCGTTTAATAAAATAGTCTGTCAGATACCGCACGTCTTCCCGCCGCTCCCGAAGAGGCGCAACGTCGATCTCTGCAATGCTGATCCGATAGAATAAATCCCTGCGAAGCTTTCCGCTCTGCATGCATTCCACAGGGCTTTCGTTCATCGCTGTCACGATCCGTACATCTGTGGGAAAGGGCTTTGTACCTCCCACCCGGGTAATTTCTTTGTCCTCAATCGCCTTTAAAATTTTAGCCTGCATTCCCCACTCCATAGAATTGATCTCATCCAGAAACAAAGTGCCGCCCCTGGCTGCCTCAAAAAGGCCCTCTCTGTTCTCCGCTCCGGTATACGCTCCTTTTACCGTGCCGAACAAAATACTTTCCAGCAGGTTTTCCGGTATCGCCGCACAGTTCTGAGACACAAAGCGCTTGTGTTTTCTTCTGCTGCATCCATGAATGGATTGGGCCACCAGCTCCTTTCCCACTCCGGTTTCCCCATATATGAGCACGGATGAATCGGTTTCTGCTACCAGCCGGATCTTCTTCTTCAGCCACTTAGTGGACTGGGAACAGCCCTGAATGCTGTCCAGCGAATAGACGACAGCAAAATCATCCTTCCGTTTCATATTGATGGTAACGGTCTTTCTCTCGTAGGGCTCGTCCAGATACTTGATCGTGCAGACCACCCCGATGAGCCTTCCATTTTCATTTTTGATGGGAAGCGTATTGTTGATACTGCTGATCGTTTTGCTCTCGTAAGGAAACTCCTGTATGGCGTTCATAACGGCTTTCCCGGTTTGAAGCACCTGAAGAATGGTGCTCGATTCCCCCGTCAGGCTTTTCCACGCCTCCAGCACATGCTTTCCCTTCAGCGTCTCCATCCGGTTATGCTTATTGATGTCGGGGCGATACGTAATATAATACTCAATGTATCCTTTGTCATCCGTAAGGATTACGCTGTCCAAATGGTTATAAATATTCAGTATCTGTTCAATATACCGTTCCATCATAGATGTTTCCTCTTTTGTGCTTCTCTTGCCCCTTTAAAAACGGCACTGCGCATCCGCCTGCGGCTTTCTTATATAAAAAGCCAGCCACGCGTCTACCACGTGATCTTCTGGTGCACAAGAAAGACAGCCCTTCCGAAGAAGAACTGTCTTTCAGGGAGGGGATGCGCTTACGCTTCCTGCTGTTTCGGCGCTTGGGCAATCTTAAAACCCGTAAAGATGTAAATAAAGGCAAAAACCATACACAGCCAGCAAATGGGAGAGGTCAGAGCATAGTCTGCATAGGCTACGCCCAGCGTGCTTGTAAAGTAAACGCCGTTGCTGCACCAGGGAATCAGCGGAGAAAACGTCGTTCCGCTGTCCTCCAGGCATCTGGACAGGTTCTTTTTATCCAGCCCGTATTTGTCATACAGCGGCTGCAATACCGGGCCCGCGATGGAAAATGTGGTGTAATATCCGCCGATGATTACTATCAGCAGCCCGTGGAATAAATAGGAGCAGAACAGTACGCTCTTTTGTCCGGTTGCCACCTTCATAATTTTTTCTACCGCAAAGTCGATGACGCCGGAGGTTTTTAGAGGCGCTCCGAAGATGGAAGCGGCAATGACCACGGCCACAGAGCTCAGCATGCTGCTGATTCCGCCTCTGCAAATCATGGTATCCACAATCTCCACCCCTGTGGAATTGGCAAAGCCCTTATTCAGCGCCGTAAGCACGGTGGCCAGATCCGTATCCTGGAAAATCAGGGCCAGTGCAACGCCCAAAATAACGCCCACGCCGAAAGACGGCAGAATCGGCTTCTGTCTAAAGATCATAAACAGAACCACGACAGGCGGAAGAATCAGGATAGGATTTAAGTTGAAGGTATCCTCCAGCGTATGAATGATCATCTCATAATCCTGAGTTTCGATGCTGCCTTCCCCGTATTTAAGGCCTGCCACGAAGAAGAAAATCAGAGAAACCGCGTAGCTGGGAACTGTAGTCCACAGCATGTACTTGATATGGTCGATGACTTCCACACCAGACACGGCTGGCGCCAAAACAGTGGTGTCGGACAGGGGCGAAAGCTTATCGCCAAACAGGGCGCCTACAATCACTGCGCCTGCGGTATAGGACAGCGGAACGCCCAAACCTGTGGCAACGCCCATAAGCGCCACGCCCACCGTACCGATGGTTCCCCAGGATGTGCCTGTCATCACGGACATGATGGAGCAGATAATACAGGTAATTACCAGGAAAAACTTAGGCGTTAAAAGCCTGAGCCCCCAGTAAATCATCAGCGGAACGGTTCCGCTGGCAATCCATGAGCCTACCAGCATACCTACGAAGATTAAAATTAAAATGGCAGGAAACATCCTGCGCGCCATATCCAGAATGTCGTTTTGGATGTCGTCCCATTTTATGCCCCACAGCATGGATAAAAAGATGGCAGTCAGGCCTGCTGCGATCAGATTTACCACAGTGGGGGATTTGATCACCAGAGCGCCCAGCAAAATGATGGCTGTTGACGCTGTTAGTATGACGGCGGCCTTTGCTCCCGTCATTCTTCCTTTGGCTTCCATGTTTTGCGTCTCCTTTCTACTTCTATCGCGCCATTACTTCCACACGTCTCTGAACACCCGCAGGAAGTTTCTGCCCAGGAATTTTTCCATTTCTTCATTGGAAAACCCTCTTTTTCTCATGTGATCTACCAGATTCTGTACATCCAGCGCTCCCGTAAAGCCCAGTGCGTGGCGTTCTGCCGGATTGGTTCCTACATTTTTATTGTAGCCGCCGACTACCAAATCGTAGAGCGCACCCTGAGAGCTGATTCCTGCAAAGTCTTGATTGTGGTCCAAATTGTTGTCGCTGGCAAAGCCCACATGGTCGATTCCAATCAGATCCACAGCATGGCAGACGTGATCCAGATAATCCTCAATGGTAGGGGGCGTGTTCTCTTTGCGCTTCCAGCAGATGGGCGCCCATGGCGTTATGCCTGCAACACCGCCGTTTTGCGCCAGCTGCTTCAGCTGCTCGTCCGTTTTATTCCTGGGATTGTCCGCTACCGCTTTGCAGCAGGTATGGCCGATTGTCACCGGCTTCTCGCTGAGTTTCAGCGCATCTGCCACTACCTTCGGCCCGCAGTGGGACAGGTCGATCAGCATTCCCATTTTATTGAATTCCTTTATCAGGGATTTTCCGAAATCCGTCAGCCCGTAATCGGCTCCTTCGACGCAGCCGCCTCCGATACATCCGCCCTTGTTATAGGACATCTGTACCACCCGCACGCCCATTTCGTAAAACGCATACGCCAGCTCCATCTTGTTTTCCAGAGGCGCCGGGTCCTGAAAATACAGAATCATGGACGTTATGCCGTCATCCTTGTTTTTCATTAAATCTTCATAGGTTCTGGCAATGCGGATGTTTTCTTCCGGCCTGCCCGCGAGAACCGCCGTTCTTCCCAGGCTCTCCACGCCGGTCCGGAAACTGTCGCCGTTTAATGTGAGAAAACACGCATCCAGATAAGACGCCTTATAATCCTCGCTCAGGCCTTTGAACTCTCCCGATTCTGGCCAAATGCACGCATCCAGAACGTATGCATTCTTTAATTCTTTCATTGACAATATACCTCCTGCTTCTGAATCAACCAGAAAAATATGTGAATAGCCATTATATAGGCAATAATCATGCCAAAGACGTTTTTTCCCGGTTTTGGTTGAAACTTAAGGGGGTAGCCGAAAACAGAACCTGAGGCCGCGCCTCTGTTTTGTAAAGAGATTTTGCAAAGAAAAAAATCCTTTACACTGATGTAAAGGATTTTTGCGATTTGCCCGGATTCTTACGGCATCTGCGCTGTGAGGGATATCCCATCCCAAAACTACTATATACAGTGCTGCTGTCTCGACGGAATTCCGTCCGATTTCAGACAGATCTCCATCGGGAATAAACCTGTACTGATGAAAGACAGGAAACTGCAGGAGAGGGCCAGCCCTGCAACCTCTTTTCGCGGTTTTCCCCGTAAATATCGCTAAACGAACACGCTTCCGCCGATGAACTCCCGCAGGATGGAATTCTTGGCGATGGAGCTGTCGTCCTGAATGGTTTCGAAGAAGTGCAGGAACTTCAAAAGCCGCGTGGCTTCTGTAAATTCCGGTTCTTCCTCGCCGATGTCGGAAAGCAGCGGCTGCGCATACTTCTTCAGCACGGAAATTTCGTACAGGTGCACGGAGTTGAACAGCACATCCGCTGCGCCGTTGTAGGGAAAAATGTTCTTATCCTCGCCCGCTCGCACGCTGGGCCACATCTTGATGGTGTGCTGCGCCGGATAGTTGCGGAACTGGCTGTCGCGGACAATGCGCCGCAGCAAACGTGCGTCGGTAGTGGGTATGCGGTTGTGTTCGTCGATGTTCAGCTGCGTCAGCGGGCTGATGTAGATTTTAAATTTGGTCGCTGCGGGAATTTCCGCCGTCAGTTTTTCATTTAAGCCGTGAATTCCCTCGATGACGATGGGCTGGTCTGCGCGAATCTGCGTTATCCGTTGGCCGAAGTGCTTCTTGCCGTCGATGAAGTCGTATACGGGAATATCCACCGCCTCGCCGGCCATCAGGCGGTTCATATGATCGTTAAACAGAGAAATATCCACGGCTTCCAGGTCCTCAAATCGTGGCTCGCCTTTTTCATCCAGCGGAACCAGCGCTCGGTCAATAAAGTAATCGTCGGTTCCCATGTAGATGGGCTTGAGACCGTTTACCCGCAGCTGGGTGCATAATCGCTGGGCAAAGGTGGTCTTTCCCGAAGAAGATGGCCCCGCGATGAGGATAATCCGCTTTCTCTGCTTGGTAATCATATCGGCGATTTCGGCAATGCGCTTTTCGTGCAGGGCTTCCGATACCTGAATCAGCTGGCGGTAGCTGCCGTCTCTCACTTTCTCGTTTAAGTCCGACACGTATTCCACATCCATCAGCTTCAGCCAGCGCGTTGCTTCCCCGAACGCCTGATACAGCTTCACATCGTCGTGATATGATGGGATTTCATTCGGTTTTGCCGGATGCGGAAACCGCAGCAGTACGCCTCTGCGGTATTTTCGTAGCTCAAAGTAGCCGATATACCGGGTGGATGGCACTAAGAAATCGTAGAAAAAACTTTCGTAGCCGTCCAGATTGTACATCGCCACCTGCGGCAGGCGCAGCTTTTCCAGCATCTTTTTCGTTTCGGGGCAGTTGGTCTTTTCCAGGCGCTCAAGCGCTTCCTCCTTCGACAGGATTTCCTGTCGAAAGGGAATGTCCTTTTCGACCATGTCGCGCATGTACTGCTCAATCTGCTTCAGCTGTGCGTCGGTTACGGTTTTGTCACCGCGGATTTCTGTGTAAATGCCTTTGTTCAGAGAATTTGCGATGAGAACCCTGGCCTCGCCCAGCACGTCGTTGACAGCCTTCAGATACATGAAAATCAGGCTGCGCTGATACAGCTGGTTGGCGGATGGCTCGCGCATATCCAGAAACTCTACATTTTGGTCTTTATGCAGCTTTTCGCGCAGGCTGACCACTCTGCGTCCGCTGCGGCTGATCTTTGCCGCCAGAATATCGTAGGGAAGCTGCGGCTGGTATTCGGCGGCCAGCTCTTCCAGCAAAGTCCCCTCCGGAACCTGCCGCTGGATCCACTCGCCGTAGGGTTGCAGCTTCAGTCGCAGGGAAATTAACTCCCTTGTATTATCTTCCATGGCACTTCTCCTCCCTTGTTTCCTTTTCTGTCTTCGTGCCTGCCCGCACAGTACCGCGACTCTGCCTTTTTGCTCGAAAACGCAAGCGCAAGGCGCGCAGCTGATTCGTTCAGCTTGTCAATCGCCGGGTGCAAACATTATACCACAAATCTCGCCTGCTGCGGAGTTTTTTCGTCATAATCGGTGGAAATACCTCCCTGTCTATGCTATAATTTTTTACGATTATGCAAAAGGCGGCCCGGCAGTATCTTTCGAACCAAAGGCGCAGCGCCTGCCTTCAGCAGAAACGCTGCATTCTGCGATGAAACCGTATGCCCTGCCTGGCCGGCAGAGTGTGTATGCACCTTTTTACGCAATTGCTTCTCGAACAGAACAAATCGCAAAAACAGCAGTGACTTACTCGGAGGTATCAGCTATGGGACTATTTTTACAGACCGCCATCGTAAAAGACGGCGATATGGGCCGCATTCAGTCTTGCCTTTCTGAAATCGCAAGGGAGTATCCTGACATGAATCTGAATGCGCAGGAATGCGTTTATCATCCGTATGACCGAGGCGTGGGCATCCTGTTTAACGATCACGCTGCCGGCTTCGACCCGCTGGCGGAAGCTCTCTGCGCAAAGCTGAACGCTACGGTGCTGATGCTCTACATCTACGACGACGATTTCTGGGGGTATTTCCTCTGCGAAAACGGCAGGGAAATCGACCGGTTTTCGCCCCTCCCCGACTATTTCGACGAGGATGAAGAGGCTGTCGCCCGATACGCCGGAACCCCTGGCCAAATCGCCCGCTGTTTCGACGTTGCCGAAGAAGAAATCAGCCGCTACATCGTCCGCTGGTCCGGAGATATTTTAGACAGCGATGCCTGCGAAACCGCCTACGAAGACGATGAAAGCACTTACGGCGACTGCTGGCAGATGGCGGATTTTATGCGGAAGCTGGGCTTCCCCTTCGATGCGCTGGAACAGGCATAGCGCAAACGCTTTCGATCTCACAGAAGCGCAAGCTGCAAAAGGCGCAGGGAAAACAAACGAAGCAAACGGCAACGCCTGCGATAAGCGCGGACAAAAAAAGACAAGAGAAAGACAAAGGAAATTTACATGATTCATCAATACCAGTTAAACGGATACCACATTGTTTTAGACGTGTACAGCGGATCGGTTCACGCAGTCGATCCGCTCGCCTACGACGCCATCGCTCTTTACGGAAAGATGCTCGCCGATTCGGCGGCTGCAAAGCAGCCGCTTGACAATGCGAAAAAGCCCCTCAGCGCAGAGCAGACCCTCAGCGCAGAAAACCGCCGGGCGCTGGCGCAGACGCTTTGGGAACGCTGGCAGGCGCAGGAGGGTGTTTCGCCCGCAGAGATCGAAGAGGTCATTTGCGACATCGAAGCGTTGAAGGCGCAGGGACGCCTGTTTTCGCCGGATATCTACTTTGGCGATGCCGACCGCTTCAAGCGCAACCATTCGGTGGTAAAAGCGCTGTGTCTACACGTGGCTCACGCCTGCAACATGGCCTGCGACTACTGCTTTGCCGGCAAGGGCGAATACCACGGCAGCGACCAGGGCCTTATGAGCTTCGAGGTGGGCCGGCAGGCTCTGGATTTTCTCATGGAACAATCGGGAAGCCGCGTCAATCTGGAAGTGGATTTCTTCGGCGGCGAACCGCTTTTAAACTGGGATGTGGTAAAGCGCCTGGTGGCTTACGCCAGAGAGCAAGAGGCAAAGCGCGGCAAGAATTTCCGCTTTACGCTGACGACCAACGGCCTTTTGCTGGACGATGAGGTCATCGAATTTGCCAACCGTGAAATGTACAACGTGGTGCTCAGCCTGGATGGCCGCAAGGAGGTCAACGACCGGTTTCGTATCATGCGCGACGGCAGCGGCACCCACGATCTCATTCTGCCGAAGTTCAAAAAGCTGGCCGACAGCCGCGGGCAAGAGGGGTATTACATGCGGGGAACGTATTCCCACTTTAACACGGACTTCACCAACGATATTTTTTACATGGCCGATCAGGGCTTCCGGCAGCTGTCCATGGAACCTGTGGTCGCCTCGCCGGACAATCCCTGTGCCCTGACCGAGGAGGATATGCCGGTACTTCTGCAACAGTACGAACTGCTGGCAGAAGAAATGCTTCGCCGCGAAAAGAGGGGCGAAGGCTTCACTTTCTACCACTACATGATCGACCTGAGCGGTGGTCCCTGCATCTACAAGCGGGTAGCCGGATGCGGCTCCGGAACGGAATACATGGCTGTAACGCCCAGCGGAGACCTCTACCCCTGTCACCAGTTCGTCGGCGAGGAGGGCTATAAAATAGGAAACGTATTCGACGGCGTTACCAACCCGCAGGTGCAGGAAACGTTTTCCGCCTGCAACGTCTATTCCCGGCCCGAATGCCGGGAGTGCTGGGCGCAGCTGTATTGCAGCGGCGGATGCGCTGCCAACGCCTACCACGCCACGGGAAGCATCAATGGCGTTTACGAGTACGGCTGCCGCCTGTTCCGCAAGCGCATGGAATGCGCGATCATGCTGAAGGTGGCGGAAGCTGCAGGTGCAGAAATCACAAGCGCAAAAGCCACCGGCACAACAAAGGAGGAATCACCATGCACGTAGAAGTCAAGAAATTTGCAACTAAAAAAGAAACCTACGCTTATCTGGACGAACAGCTGCTGCTTCAGGTGCAGAACATCCGAAACGATGTAGCCAACATGGCCAATGCCTCGGCTCTGCTCTATCTGCTGCTGGAGGACTTAAACTGGGCGAGATTTTATCTGATGAAGGACGGCGCGCTGGCGCTGGGGCCCTTTCAGGGAAAGCCGGCGGTGGTGGATATCGCCATAGGCGCCGGTGTCTGCGGAACCTGCGCGAAGGAGTGCAGCACGCAGATCGTAAAGGATGTGCACAGCTGCTGCAACCACATCGCCTGCGACATTTCCTCTGCCTCGGAAATCGTTGTTCCCATGATAAAAAACGGCGAGCTTTTAGGGGTTTTGGATATCGACAGCCCTCTTCCCTCGCGCTTTGACGACGAAGACAGGGAAGGTCTGGAAGCCTTTGTGGAACTTCTTCTTTCGCATGTTTTTTAGCGGATTTTGAAATTGAACAGTTTCGAAACGGTATCGCCGTTAGAATAAAATACTGCCGCTACTTAAGGAAGTAATTTGAAAAACACATCAAAATACAACTTTATGGGTGTTGCAAAGACAGGAAGGACAGTGTAGGAAGCAGAAGTACTTTTACACTGTCTTTCTTTCGTCCATCCATGCCATACATTTGTAAAGGCATAAGTACTTTAAAATTTGCATTTTCTCTCCCTCACATCCACTCGCCATTAGTGGCCGACCATTTTTCCGTAAATTCTTTGCCTTCGATCACCGCCGTGAATGGTTTTGCAAGAAAGACCTTTATTGTTTTCAGTACAGCACTGTAATCATCCGTTTTCGTGTCGATTTTACGGACAAAGGCTTTCCACTTCTTCTGCATTGCCACATCGTTGTCAAACCCCATAACCTGTTCAAATTGCTCTGTTGCGAAATTGTGTTCGCGGTTTGCAAAGGTTTTTCTGAGCGCTTCGGTCAGCACTTTACCATGAAGATCAAACTTATTGGCAAGATAATAAATATCGTAATAATCTTTCATGCGGCTGGAAAATTCCATCAAGCTGAGTATTGCATCAATTTTCTCGGCAATAGTCGTTTCAATGGAATAAGTATTAACTGTCGGTGCAGCGAAATCATCAAGCTGCGTGGGGATTTTTCGCTTTTCCTGCCTCGGCACAATGACATCACCAACACCAAAATCAATACCAAACGGTGTGCAAGTATTTTTAATATGAGCAACCATCGACGCTCCGATACCTGCATATTTCTTCGCAACAGCGATAGGCGCAACATCTTTTATCTCAAAGGTCACAAAATCATTGCCTGTCTGAACCGCTATAATTTCCTCGAGGATATGCTTTAACTGTTCCGGCGTATTGGGAATTTGCCGAAGCAAAAAATCTACATCAACAGTTACCCGGCTATCAAAGTCAGTAAGGGAATAGAGGAACAAGCCGCCTTTCAATACGAGGTTTTCAGCATACTTGGATGTTTCCAAGCGGCGCAAAAACTCTTCTTGACAGAAAAGTTGTAGGCAAAGCTGATAACTTCTTCCGCTTTCTTTTGCCTTGTTTTTGAGCCGTGCAAGCACGGATGCAGCCATATCAGCCATTAAGCAATACCTCCATTACATTCATAACTTTTGTATAAAGCTTCATTTTCTTTGCATACTTAGACAAATTTGCAAGATTCTTTTTTTTATCAGCAGCATAGGCGTTGACCGCCTTATTAAAAATCTCGTTGTCAAGTTTTGTGCGGTACTTAAAGCAATCGCATATTGTTCGCTCACGGTCATACACAGGCAATATTACACCGTTAAAATTGCCTGTAGACTTCCCTGTATCCAAAAATTCCTTTTGAATATAGTAAGCCTTTACCGAAAATTCTTCGATATTCTTTATAGTACGGGTCGCTGTTCTTGGCACAGCAATCGACCATTCACGGGGAGAAAAATCGCTGTATCCGTAGTGAAACAAAGCAGATTCCACACAGATAATTCCTTGTGGAAGCAGCTCATGGATTAACCGTTCCTCCGTCGTGCTATTACTGTGGGGAAGTTGATAAACCCCTCTGCGAATCCGCTCGATAACGCCCTTTTTGCAGAAAGCCGCTACCTCGTATTTACTTATCCCTTTAGCGGCGAAATCAGAAGTTTTTGCAATACCGCCATTATTTTCAATTTCTTTTTTTAAAATTTCCTTTTTATTCAAGCAGCTACCAACTTTCATCATACAAAAAATAAATAATGTACGTAATTATTATATCATATAGTTTTGAAAATCGCAACGCTGCAATACATCTTTGCCCGCGAAGATATTCACCTCCGCCCCTGTGCTCCCTTTTCAGATTGGTGTTGCTGAAAGCGGATTTTCTAAACCATTCGTCAAAATATTCAAAGCAGGCAGTCATCCACCAGTGGATGACTGCCCGATAAGCTGGAATTGAGATTTCATATATTTCAAGGAATTTAATAATTGTTATATTTTGTTATTCAATATCTCTCAAGCACTTGAAAACACTAAGTTTGTCGCAGATGAGCTTTCCCTTAGACTTTCCCTTGTGTTATATCTTGCCACATGAGTTTACAAGCCATCCTCCTACAGTACTTAACTAAAGAAATCAAACTCATCCACCGCAAAAGCGATGTCAATCTGGAATGGCTCACGCTGCGGCATCTGCGATCCC
>CATJIF010000090.1 GCA_949740445.1 uncultured Peptostreptococcaceae bacterium
CAGGAGATGTATAATCCGGACGAAGAAAGGGTGTATCAGCTGCTGGCGGAGATGGAGATTCCGTACCAGATAAAGCACCATCCGCCGGTATTTACCACGGAGGAAGCAAAGGCGCTGAGAACGGATTTTCCAGGCATGAAGATGAAAAATCTCTTTGTAAAGGACCGGGCAAACAATACATATTATCTGGTTGTGCTGCGGGAAAACCGGCGGCTGGATTTTAACGAGCTTCGCCGCCTTACGGGCGGAAAGAAGGCGTGTTTTACCTCGCCCGAGGAATTGATGCACTTTCTTGGCCTGATTCCAGGCGCGGTAACGCCCTTTGGCCTGATCCACGAAAACGCCGGTCAGGTAATTTTAGTGCTGGACTATGACATTGCCTGTGCAGACAGTGGACAGACCATCAATTTCCATCCCTGTGTAAATACCGCGACCGTCGCCCTGAGCGTGGGCGATTTTAAAAAAGTGATCGCTCGCTTTGGAAACCCGGTGGTGGAAGAGGCGTTCTGCGGCCAGTTGGATAAGCAGAGCCAGCCGCAGGGGTAAAAAACGATGCTGAACTGAAGAAAAAGCGATGCGCATGCGCTTTATATCAATCGTAAACAGCACGCATTAAAACAGAATTGGCATAGTGTATGTCCTATAATTTTCTTGAAAATACCTTTCGCTATCAAATCCATTGACACAAAAGGTTTATCGTGGTAAACTCAACACAAACAAAGGTTTATTGCAATAAACTTACTTGCAGAAACTGGAGCGCTTGCAGCAGAGCTACGTATGTTAAACAAAAATGTACGGTCTCGCCATGCGCCTGCATTTTGTAAAAAATGGCGCGGATTGCCGGGCCTCACACGCAATCGAAAGGGGATTTTATTTATGGAGAAAATAGGGAATGCGCTGCAGGACTGGAAGCTGCACGAGGGCGAATATCGTCTGATGGAAGTCATCTGGGAGAACGAGCCGGTCAATTCCACGGCGCTTGCAGGGCTTTGCCAGGCGCAGTTGGGATGGAAGAAATCGACGACCTACACAGTGCTGCGAAAGCTGGGGCAGCGGGGCCTTTTGAAAAACGAATCGGCCACAGTAATATCGCTTGTAAAGAAATCACAGGTACAGCGCTATGAAAGCCATCGGGTGGTGGAGCACAGCTTTGGCGGTTCCCTTCCGGCATTCCTCAATGCGTTTCTTTCGGAGAAAAAATTGAGCAGGGAAGAAGCGGAGGAATTAAAAGGGATGATCGAGGAGGCCAGCAAATGACGGATATTATCTTCGGCGGCCGCTTTATGCTTGTGCTTTGGAACCTGAGCATCAACGGAAGCGCGGCCATTCTGGCTGTGCTGGCAGTTCGAATGCTGATAAGAAAGGCGGTGCCTGGCGCGCCGGGGCGGCTGGCAGTCTGGTTCTGGGCAATTCCCCTGTTCCGCCTGCTCTGTCCGCTGAACATTAGCCGCTGGCTGGGCGACCTCAGCCTTCTGCCCTGGAGTGCGGCTCCGCTGCGCGTGGTCAACAGCAGCGGCATAGAGGGGGCAGCGTATCAGGGCGCAACGCTGCAATTAAACACGGATATCGCCGGGCTCGACCGCATGTTTCAGCAGGCGATGACCGGGACATTGCCGCCTGACCGTGCAGGCAGCATAGCTCCCATCCAACTGTGGCAGGCAGCCGCCTTTTGGCTGTGGGCTGTCGGGGTGGCGCTCTTGCTGGGAGCAACGCTCTGGAAATACGCGAGACTGCATCAGAGGCTGCAGACGGCGACGCTGATTCGGGACTGGCAGAAAGCCGGATATAAAATTGAAAACGCCGCGGGGCAGGCGGCCGGAATCTGTGGACGAAGCCATGACATTCCGGTTTACGAAAGCGACGCCATAGCGACGGCCATCGTCGCCGGCTTTCTGCGCTGCCGCATCTATCTGCCCACGGGGTTGATGCCACAGGAACGGGAGTGGGTGTTTCTGCACGAGTATTCGCACATACAGCGTCGCGATCCACTGTTTAAGCTTGCGGCCTGCACAGCGGTGCTGCTGCACTGGTGGAATCCTCTGGTGTGGTTGGGATATCACAGGATTGTGCAGGACCTGGAAATCGCCTGCGACGAACAGGCGATTTGGCTCGGGTGGAAGCAGCGCAGACAGAAGCAAGCGGGGGAAGCACAGGGAGAAAAGGAGCACGTCGAAAACGGCCCGGCAGCAGAAGAGGCGCTGTGGAAGGAGCTGGCGATGCAATATGCGAACACGCTTTTGCAGCTGTCCGTAAAGGGCAGCGGCCTGTCGTCGCCTCTGAGCTTTGGAGAAAGCAGCGTAAGCCAGCGCATAAAGGCTTTGATCGCAGGAAAACGGCCGGGCCGGGCCGCCTGTGCGGCAGTCATCGTCTTTTTGCTTATAACCGCGGCAGCGTTGATATCCAATCCGATGCGGGAAGCACCGGATTTTGCCGGCAACGGAGAAAACGAGCCACTGCAAGAAGCAGACGGATGGCAGTCAGGTGCGCCGGCAGGCGGTGGTCAGCAATATGGCACAAGGGTACAGGAGGAGAACACTTCTGCCATGCTGCAGGAGCTAACCTCTTATTTCCGGCAGCTTCCGCAGGAGATCAGCGCAGAAGAATTGGCTCGCCAAGGCTTTGTGGTGGAGAGCCGGGAAGGATTTGCGGAAAACGGGCAGCGGTGGGATGCTTTTATGAGCCGCTTTTGCGAAGGATATCAGATGGCAGATAGCGCGCAGGATGAGAATGGCAGGCAGGATGCAGCAGAAGCCGGCAGCCTGCCGGACGGAGAATCCACACTGCTGCTGGCACATTCCACCATTGAGGGCGATTGGATTTTAGAGGGGCTTTGCGTCGTTGAGGACGGGTATGTCCTGCTGGCCGATAACAGCCGCGATGCTTTTAGAGATCCCAGCTTACCGGACATTTCCCAATACCGCTTCCGATACCTGACGTACAAAGAACAGGACACAGAAACGGCGCCCTGGTTTGTTTTTCTGACCGATGAGGCGCCGGAAAGCTTCAGCTATGAGGATTACATGCAGAGAAGTGGTCTGAGCAGCGTTGTGCCGGTGGAATCGCCCATCGAGGCATTCATCCTGGCCGGCGGCCGGAAGCGTTTGCCGCCAGCAGAATGAAACCGGCAGAATGGGCCCGGCAGCAGCGATATGGCTTACGCGATTGCACAGCGATACAAACTGTAAAGACCACCCAGGCCACACCAAACTGCACAGGCCGCGCAGACGCAAAGGCTTATTGCAGCTCGGAAAGCCACAGGGCCACGTCGGCGTCGCTGGGCATTCTCCAGTCGCCGCGGGGCGACAGGCTGACCGAACCTACCTTGGGGCCATCGGGAACGCAGCTGCGCTTAAACTGCTGCGTAAAGAAGCGGCGGTAAAATACGATCAGCCACTTGCGCAGGAACGCTTCGTCGTATTCGCCGGCAAAGGCCTGCCTGGCGATAAACAGCAGTTTTTTCGGGCTCATGCCAAATCGAATCGTATAGAACATGAAGAAATCGTGGAGGATATAAGGACCTACGGTTTCTTCTGTTTTTTGCGCAATCTGACCGTTTTCGTCCGGCGGCAGAAGCTCTGGGGAGATGGGCGTATCCATAATATCCTGCAAGGTCTGCTTCAGCAGGGCGTTATCGCTGCTGAAATCCGGGTCCTCATCGGGCCCGGAGAGCCGGTGCTCCATCACCCACTGTATGACAAAGCGCACCAGGGTCTTGGGAACGCTGCAGTTGACGCCGTACATGGACATGTGGTCGCCGTTGTAGGTCGACCAGCCCAAAGCCACCTCGGACAGGTCGCCAGTGCCGACCACCAGGCCGCCGGACTGGTTGGCGATGTCCATGAGGATCTGCGTTCTCTCCCTGGCCTGGGCGTTTTCGTAGGTAACATCGCGAAGTTCTGGGTCGTGCTGGATATCCGCAAAGTGCTGAGTAACGGCATCCACGATGGAAACCTCGCGCACTGTGGCGCCTAACAGCCGCATGATCGTCAGCGCGTTGTTGTAGGTTTTGCCCGTGGTGCCGAAGCCGGGCATGGTGACGGCGATGATATCCTTGGGATCGCGATGCAGCAGCTGGTAAGTCTGTGCGGTAACCAGAAGCGCCAACGTGGAATCCAGGCCGCCGGAAATGCCCACTACGGCGGTTTTGGAACGGGAGTGCTCCATGCGCTTTGCCAGGCCCGTGGCCTGGATGCGGAAGATATCTTCGCAGCGGCGATCAAATGTGTCGGGGCTCGCAGGGACGAAGGGGTTTTTCGGATAGCTGCGCAGCAGGGTATCTTTATCCCCATCCAGCACGGGCAGAGGCAGCAGTTCCACGCAGCGGAAGGCGTCGCGGTCGCCGTAGGCGGTGTTGCACAGCTCGAAGTTTCCTCCATAGGTGCGTTCAAAGCGGAGGCGCTGGTAGTCGATTTCCCCGTAGAGGATGGAGCTTTCGCGGGTGAAGGCTTCGGAACGCGCAAGCAGCGTTCCGTTTTCTGCAATCAGGCAGTCGCCGGCAAATACCACGTCGGTAGTGGATTCGTGAACGCCGGCAGAGGCGTATACATAGCCGCTCATATTGGCAGCGCTGCTCTGGCAAACCAGCTGACGGCGGTAATCGGAGCGCCCCACGGTTTCGTTGCTGGCAGAGGGATTGAAAATGATGTGGGCGCCGTTTAAGGCCAGCTGGGTTCCCGGCGTAATAGGAACCCACAAGTCTTCGCAGATTTCAATTCCCAGCCGCAGGTCGTGCTCCGTATCGGCAAAGATCAGGCTGCCGAAGGGAATTTCGTAGCCGAACAGGCGCACGGAGCGGATGCTTTTGGAAATGTGGAGCCCGGAAGCAAACCACCGCTGCTCGTAATATTCGCGGTAGTTGGGAATAAACATCTTGGGAACAATGCCGCGCACCTTTCCATCCTGGAGAAGGGCCGCGCAATTATAGTGGTTGTTTTCGATTTTCAGATAAAAGCCAGCGATGATGGCTTGTTCCGTTCCCTTGGTGGATGCAGCCAGCGTTTGCAGCGCCTCTAAATTTTTCTGATAGAGGAATTCCTGGTAAAACAGGTCGGCACAGCTGTAGCCGGGGATGGAAAGCTCCGGAAAGAGAATGACGGATGCGCCGTGCTCTCTGGCCTCTTTGGCGCAGCGGATCATTTCATCTACATTATATTGCGGGTTAGCGACCAGAAGCTTTGGCGCAACGGCGGCCACCCGAATCATTCCCAGTGGATTCATGGATGTTTCTCCTTTGTGTATGATTTGCGGTGCCGCCTGGACACGGCAGGAAGGAAAGCTTTAACCGCCAGGTGGCATTTACCGCACGTTACCATTATTATATACGAAAATCTTGTATTTCAAAAGGAAAAGATGAGGCGAGGCAAAGAAAAGAAACACAAGCGGGGACTTTTGTTGCGGTTGGCAGGCAGGATGGTATATAATAAAAAAGACAGTGATGAGGCATCTGCTCAGGAAGGCTTGCAGGGAAAGGACAGGACAATGAAAACCGTTTATATAAATCAGCTTGCGACAGGACAGGAATTTCAGGATTTTTTTATGGTAAAGGCCATCGCCGTAAAGATCGGGGCAAATAAAAAACAGTATCTCGACCTGACGCTGGGCGACAGTA
>CATJIF010000091.1 GCA_949740445.1 uncultured Peptostreptococcaceae bacterium
CCGGCTGGGAATTACGCGCCTCGTAAAGCGGATTCTCGTGTTTCACGAGGGGCGTATCGCAGAAGACGATGGTCACGAAACGCTGATGCGAAAGAGCGGCGATTACGCGAAGATGCATCGGGCGCAGGCCCGGTGGTATCAGGAAAACATGGGAAAGGAAGATACATGGCAGACACAAAGCAAAGACAGCCCCATGCTGCCGCCCTGCGGAGCGGATGGATAGAAAGCTACAAGCCCCATGCGGGGCTTTTGATGTTGTACCTGATCGCAGGAATCCTTTCAGCTGCGGTGGTCGTCCTTTCCGTACAGCTGCGCACGGAATTCATCGACGTAGTTTTAGAAGACAGCGGCGCAAAAAAAGCGATTTTGGAGCTGCTGCTGCAAAATCTGATCGTAGTTTTTGGCATTCGGTTCTTTTTCCCCGCGCTGCAAAGCCACTGGGAAAGCGTGATTTTGCAGCGCATGTCTCTAAAATTGGAGCGCCAGGCAGCGGAGAAAAAATGCACCATCGCCTGGGCCTGCCACGAGGATGCCGGCGTACAAGACACCATGGAACTGATTAAAGACATCCCCAATCAGATGTGGCTCTATTTTAAAGGAATAGGAGACATCATTTCCGCAGCCGTCAGCACTGCAGGCGTATTTTACCTGATGATGCAGCTGGGCATCGCCTTTGTAGCGTTCCTGTTTCTGCTGCTGATACCAGTGGCATACTGTTCTATCCGCGCGGCTACCGCGTATTACGATACGTGGCAGAGGACGGCAAAGCTGCGCCGCTACAGCGACTATGAGCGGGATCTCCTGATGGATAAGGAATACGCCACAGAGCGGATACTGTTCGCCTACACGCCGTTCTTTTTGCGGCGGTGGGAAAGGGACTACCAGCAGGTGCGCTCTCTGTCCCTTCAGGAAGAATTAAAAGGCTCGCAGCAGATGCAGATCAGTGGAATCGCCTTTTGCTTGTACATCGCAGTTTTGATTTTTGTTTTAGTCCACCGGCTGGAATGCGGACAGATTACGGCAGGCTATGCGGTTTCGCTGATTTCCGTGTTTCCCACGCTCGCAAACCAGATGGTAATTACCTTATCCAGCGAGATCAATCAGATCGCCCGCGCCAGGCGTGCGATAGCGGCGTGGATGGAATTTCAGGCGCTGAACGACGAGGAAGGCGCCTTTGACCTGCCGCAGCAGGGAACCGATGTTTCGGAAATCGTGTTTTGCGGCATTTCCTTCCGCTATCCCAACACGGAGAAATGGGTGCTGAAAGACATCAACCTGCGCTTTGAGCGAGGCCAGCACTATGCCATTGTGGGCGAAAACGGGGCGGGCAAGTCTACGCTCATCAAGCTGCTGCTGGGGCTGTACCAGGCTACGGAAGGAGAAATCCTCATCGACAGAATCAATATCAATGCGATTCCTCGAGGACAGCTGCGTGGGATGGTGACTGCGCTGTTTCAGGACCACCAGCGCTATTATACCACTGTGGCGGAAAGCATCGGCATCGGGGACATCCACCGCGTTTACGACCGTTCCTGCATCGAAGACAGCGCGGCGCAGGCCGAGATTCACCAGCGAATCGAAGCCATGCCCCAGGGCTACGACACGCCTCTGGGCAGCATGCACGCAGGCGGCATCGAGCTTTCCGGCGGTGAGTGGCAGAAGTTAGCGGTTTCGCGGCTGATTGTATCGCCCTGCCCGGTAAAGATTTTGGACGAGCCCACGGCAGCCATGGACCCGATGTTCGAGTATGAATTGTATCAGGAGTTCCATAAAATTATGGAAGGTAGAACCACGATTTCCATTTCTCATCGCCTGGCTTCTTGCCGGGCCGCGGATTACGTCTATGTGCTGGACTGTGGCAGCGTTTTGGAGCAGGGCACCCACGAGCAGCTGATGGAAGACGGGCAGCTGTATTGCACCATGTATACGACGCAGAGAGACATGTACCGCTAATATAGATATGTACCGCTGAGGCGGCAGAAAGGAATCGCAATCGTAAGGATTTGCTGGTGAAAGGTATGAAAAAACCGAATTATTTTCTTCCCACGCTGCAGCTGATTTGCCGCAATGCGCCCCTTCGCTTCCTGCTGTGCATCGGCATGCTGATATTTATCGCCTCGTTTCCGCTGCTCAACCTGATGGCCCTCAACGCGCTGATGAACCGCCTGACGGCGGTTCCCTTTCAGGCGGAGCGGCTGCTTGGGCCGGGCGTTGCCTTCGCAGCCTCGCTTCTGCTCAACAATGCCAAATCCCTCATCAACCTGCTGGGCTCTTATCTCTGGATTACGGCGGAGCTGGCCCTGCAGGGGGCGCTGATGCGCAAGGCGGCTGACCGCCCCCTGATTTTTTACCACACGCCGGAATTTTACGAGGGCTTGCAGAAGGCGAAGGAGGGATACCAGAGCGCGGTCGCCACAACGATGATGCTGATTTCTGCCGTCTTTATCTCGCTGGTTTCGGTAGTGCTCATGGCGGGATATCTGGCGCAGATCGACAGCCGGATTACGGCGGCGTTAGTGCTGATCGTTTTCGCAAAGAGCTTTGCCTTTTGGCGGGAAACCCGCAGCCTGCAGTCGCTGCGGGAGGCACAGGCAGCCGATATCAAAACGCGGGAGCTGTTATCGTCGTACCTCTGGGCAAAGGAAAGCCGCATCTATGGCGCCTCGGAGCATTTTCTGGCCCGGTGGCAGCAGCTGAATCAGAGGCTGACCGAAGAAAAGGGCGCTGCAGAGCGCAGAAACCTGTGGGTGGCCTTTGGGTTTGACAGCCTGACGTATCTGTGCTATGGAGTTATTATGGTGTTTGCCGTGTACGACCGGCTGGGAAGCGGAGCTCCAGCGGCTGTGGGCGGAATCGTGGTGCTCTTCGCAGCCATGGATTCCATTTTTACGAACATAAACACAGTGGTAATGCAGTTTGGCAACCTGTTTAAGAACGCGTCGCTCTCTGGAGATTTATTCGCGTTTCTTTCGGCGGAGGAGGTTCCCGCCCTGCCGAAAACCTTTGCGCCGGAGATTGCGGTCCACTTAACGGATGTGGATTTCCGCTATCCGGCAGCTGAGGAGAATGCGCTGACTGGGATCAACCTGACGGTGCATCCCAAAGAAAACATCGCCATCGTGGGGCAGAACGGGTCTGGCAAGTCCACGCTGGTCCATCTGCTGTGCGGCCTGTATCAGCCGACCGGCGGGCGGTTGGAGTACGGCGAGTCGCTGCAATTATCTCCGGTAGGATATAAAAATATAGCGGCGATGTTTCAGCAGGTCAACACCTACTGCGTCTCGCTGATCGAAAACGTGTGCCTCAGCGAAACGCAGACTGATATGGACGAAGCGAAGGCGGAGAGTATTCTCACCGAGGTGATGGGAAAGCCATGGCTTGCGGCTTATCCGGAGGGAGGAAAGACGAAGATGGGAAAAGCCTTTGGCGGCATCGAGCTGTCCGGCGGCGAAAAGCAGCGGCTGTCCCTGGCGAGGACGCTGTACCGCACCGGCAACTTGCTGTTCTTCGACGAGCCCGCATCCGCCCTCGACCCTCTGGCAGAAGACCGGCTGTACCGGGAGATCTTAAACATAAGCCGGGATAAGACCACGTTCTTCATCACCCACCGGATGGCCTCGGTGCGGTTTGCCGACAGAATCGTGGTTTTGGAGGGCGGAAGGATTGCAGAAGAAGGTTCCTTCGAAGCCCTGATGGAGAAAAACGGGCGGTTCGCGCAGATGTACGCCCTGCAAAAGCAAGGGCTTGCGTAAGGCAGCGCCTTGTGCGGAAAGGCGTGGAGGCTGTTTGACATTCTAATTTGTTTTCATAGCGAAACATTTACCCCAGCGCCACATCGAGCGCCAGCATGATGGTAAACCCTGCCGCAAAGAACAGAGTACCCCGGTTGGAATGTTCTCCAGCAGAGGCCTCCGGGATCAGTTCCTCCACCACCACGTAGATCATAGCCCCTGCAGCGAAGCTGAGAAGACAGGGCAGGGTCGGGAGGATCAGGCCTGCCGCCCAGATGGTCAGCGCGGCGGAAGCAGGCTCTGCTGCGCCGGAGAGGATGCCGTACAGGAACGCTTTTCCTGTGCCTGTTCCCTCTGCTCGAAGCGGCATAGAGATAATAGCCCCTTCCGGGAAGTTCTGAATGGCGATGCCGATGGACAGCGCCAGCGCTCCGGTAACAGTAATCGTCTCGTCGCCTGCCAGAAAGCCAGCCAGAACCACGCCCACGGCCATCCCTTCCGGAATGTTGTGAAGAGTGACTGCCAGCACCAGCATGGTCGTCCGCCCCAGCCGGGTGCGGGGCCCTTCCGGCTGGTCGCTGTTCTGATGCAGGTGGGGAATCGTCCTGTCCAGCACCAGGAGAAACAGAATGCCAAGCCAGAAACCGCTCACTGCCGGAACAAAAGCCCAATGGCCCATATCCGCCGCATGTTCCATGGCGGGAATCAGCAGGCTCCAGACAGAGGCGGCCACCATAACTCCCGCCGCAAACCCGGTCAGGGCTTGCTGGACTCTGGCGTGAAGGGAACCGCGCATGATAAATACACAGGCCGCGCCCAAAGCGGTTCCAACGAAGGGCAGAAGCAGGCCGAAAAATGCAGTTTGCATCAAAAAGTCCTCCTTGCTTTGCAATGTCTACACCCAGCGATTGGCGAGTGCGAAGTACGAAAGCAGAGTGTAGCGCTTATGGTGTAATAAAATTCTTCGCTCCTATTAGTTAGTCATTGCTAACCAATATAATATGCAGGACAGAATTTGTCAAGTGCCGAAACAGCATACCACTGTTATAGCTTCGGCTGCATGCTTCTTTTTATACGAGAGAAGAATTGGCAGTTGCAACATCCCGCGGGTTTATCACAGCATATATGTTCGGGAGTATCACTTTGCGCAGTTTCCGCCCATATTTTTTATACGCCATGGTAAAGCAAAGCAATTTGTGGTAGAATAAACCGGTAACCCCGATGGACAGAAGTGTTGCACGTGCGTGCAGCCTGCGGCTTGCAAGCGCATTGTACACCCGTCTGCAAATGAAAGATGCCGGGGAAACGGAACACAGGAAGAAGAGGATATTTGCGAATGGATTATTTGAGCAAGTTAAACGATAAACAGCGCGAGGCTGCCGTACATACCGAAGGGCCGCTTCTGATTTTAGCGGGCGCGGGCAGCGGCAAGACCAGCACCATGACCCACCGCATCGCCTACATGATCCGGGAGAAGGGCATTTCGCCCTACAGCATGCTGGCGGTTACCTTCACCAACAAGGCAGCGAAGGAGATGCGCGACCGGGTGGAGGAGCTGATCGGCGAGAGGGTCAATATGTGGATTCTGACCTTTCACTCAGCCTGCCTGCGCATTTTGCGGGTCAATGCGGAAAAACTCGGCTACCAGAAGGACTTTGTCATCTACGATCCCACCGACCAGAAGGTGATTATGAAAAACCTGTTAAAGCAGCATAATGTAGATGAGAAGAGGTATTCGGTGTCGTACCTGCTGTCGGTTGTCAGTGACTGCAAGGAAAAGGGCCTGTCGCCGGAAATCTATATGAAAGAAAACACGGCAGACATCCGCGCAAAGGTGGTGGGCCCCATCTACAGAGACTACGAGGCGGCGCTGCACAGCAACAACGCCATGGATTTCGACGACCTGATCGCAAAGACCGTGGCGCTGCTGGAAAGCGACGAGGAGACGAGAAGCTACTATCAGGGACGCTTCCGCTATATTATGGTAGACGAATACCAGGATACCAACTACATGCAGTACCGGTTTGTAAAACTGCTGGCGCAGAAGCATAACAACCTCTGCGTGGTAGGTGACGACGACCAGTGCATCTACCAGTGGCGGGGTGCGGACATCAAAAATATCCTCAGCTTCGAACAGGATTTTAAGCAGACGAAAGTAATCAAATTAGAGCAGAATTACCGCTCCTACGGCAATATCCTGAAGGCGGCGCATTCCGTGATTCAGCACAACTACGGGCGCAAAGATAAAAAGCTGTGGACGCAGCAGGAGGACGGCGAAAAGATTACCTATTACCGGGCAGACGACGACCGCGAGGAAGCGCGCTTTGTGGCAGCGCAGATCGACTTGTTGCACAGCGGGCTGCGCCGGGGGCAGGGGCCTGAGGGAAGCCGCCTGCGCCAGGGAAAGCTGCACTATTCGGACTTTGCGATTCTCTACCGCAACAACACCCAGTCGCGGCGCTTTGAAGATGCGCTGCGCGGGGCGGGGATTCCCTATCGCATGCTCAGCGGCTTCCGCTACTACGACCGCAAGGAAGTCAAGGACATGATGTGCTACATGCGCCTGGTGCTAAATCCGTCCGACGACCTGAGCCTTGCGCGCATCATCAACGAGCCCAAGCGGGGCATCGGCGAAAAGACGCTGGAAAAGCTGTCCGCGCTTGCCAGGGTGCGCGGCGAAAGCCTGCTTGCGGCTTTGGGAGATGCGGAAATCAATGACAGCCTGCCGGCAAAGAGCCGCAGCAGCATACGCGAGATGACGGCAGTGCTTTTGGAGCTGGGAGAGCAGTGGGAGAGCGGCTCCATGCGGGTGTCGGATATCTACGACAGCCTTTTGGTGCGCACCGGGTATCTGAAAAGCCTGGAGTCCGCCGGCACGGTGGAAGCGGAGGGCAGAATCGAAAACCTGCTGGAATTCAAATCCGCCATCTACGACGCGGAAAAGGAAAACCCCAGCGTAACGCTGGCAGAATTCATGGAGCAGGTGGCTCTGATCTCCGAGGTGGATAACCACAACCCGGACGAGGATGCTGTGGTTATGATGACCATGCACAGCGCCAAGGGACTGGAATTTCCCGTGGTATTCCTGCCGGGCATGGAAGATGGGCTGTTTCCCAGCTGGCGTTCCTACGACAAAGGGCCGGATGGCGTAGAGGAGGAGAGGCGGCTGTGCTACGTGGGAATGACCCGCGCCAGAGAAAAGCTGTACTTAAGCAGCGCGGAGACGCGTACTCTATACGGAAAGACGGACTACACGAAGGAATCGCAGTTCCTGCGGGAAGTGGATGCCAGGCTGCTGGAAGGGCAGCCGGTGTATTCCCGGCGCAATCCAGCCCAGAGCAGCGACCGCTTCCGGGCATCGGCGCCTTTTGACGGCGGCTATGGCTTTGGCGGAACCGGGCAGTACGGCGGTTCCCGGGGCTTTCGCAGCGACGATTGCGGCGAGGCTTCGGTAAACCGTCCCTTTGCCCAGATACAGAAAATCAAGGCGCAGGTGGCTCAGAGCCGGGCCCAGAGCCAGACAGGCCCGGCGGTAAGCGGCGGCAGACAGGCAGTGGCCGGCGGCCGGCTACCAGCGGGAGGCGGAACAGACGGACAGCCGCTTGCCCAGGGCGACAGCGTATCCCATCCGAAATTCGGCAAGGGGCTGGTAATCGAGGCCACGGGCTCGACACTTACAGTAGCTTTCGACGCTGTGGGCATTAAGAAGCTGGCGAGGGATATTGCGCCGCTGACAAAGCTTTAGCGCATAAAGCAGTACAAGTGTAAGGCGGAAAACGACGCTTGCGCAGGTTCTTTGCCTGCACATACTGCTTGCTGGCGCGGGGCTGGCTTATATAAAAAGATAGAAAAACGAGGGAGCACAGACATGAATCCACAGGAGAGAATGGAAGAGCTGTACCGGCAAATAGATATGCATAACGACCGGTATTACAATCAGGACGACCCCCTGATCAGCGATTACGAATACGACCAGCTGTCCTTAGAGCTGCGGCGGCTGGAAAGCGAATACCCGATGTTTGCCAGAATGGATTCGCCTACAAAGAAAGTGGGCGGCACGGCAAAGCGGGAGCTGAAAAAAATAAAGCATGACGTTCCCGTCATCAGCCTTCAGGACGTATTTTCCAAAGAAGAGATCTACGCCTTTGTGGAAAAGATGCAAGAGGAGCTTGCAGAGCCGGAATTTGTGGTAGAGCGCAAGATCGACGGCCTGTCCATCGTGCTGCGCTATTACGACGGCGTTTTGAAGGAAGCCATCACCAGAGGCGACGGCGAAATCGGAGAGGGCGTATATGAAAACGCGCTGGAAATCCGCACGGTTCCGAAAACCATCCCGGCAAAGCTGCCTTATCTGGAGGTGCGTGGCGAGGTGTACATGTCCACCGAAAGCTTCGAGAAAGCCAACAAAAAGCAGTTGGAGAGCGGCGGCAAGGTATACCAGAACCGGAGAAACAGCGCTGCCGGCACCATGCGCCAGCTGGACAGCGCAATCGTCAGAGAGCGCGAGCTGGACATCTTTGTATTCAACCTGGAAATCTGCCAGGGGCGGGAGTTCGAAAGCCACGCCGAAACCCTGGCCTTTATGGCAGAACAGGGATTTTCCGTAAGTCCCGGCTATGAGATCTGCCGCACGGCAGACGAGGTGTGGCAGGCCATCTGCCGCATCGAAGAGGTGCGCTGGTCGCTTCCCTATGGCCTGGACGGCGCAGTGGTTAAGGTCAACAGCCTGGCTCAGCGCAACAGCCTGGGCATGACCTCCAAAGTACCCCGCTGGGCTACCGCGTATAAATACCCGCCGGAGCAGAAAGAAACCGTGGTGGAGGATATCATCGTGCAGGTGGGGCGCACAGGAAGGATTACGCCGCTTGCCGTTTTGCACCCGGTGCGCCTGGCAGAGACCACAGTGGCCCGGGCAACGCTGCACAACCAGGACTACATCGACGAAAAAGACGTGCGCATTGGCGACACGGTGGTCGTGCAGAAAGCCGGCGACATCATTCCCGAGGTGCTTTCCGTAGTAAAGGAAAAGCGCCCGGAGGGAACCGTCGCCTATCATCTGCCAAAGCATTGCCCCATCTGCGGCGCGCCCGTGGAACGCGAGGCGGACGGCGCCCATCTGCACTGCACCGGAGAGGAATGCTACGCCAAGGACAGCCGCTCCATCGCCTATTTCGTATCGAAAGATGCCATGAATATGGAGGGATTCGGCCCTAGTGCGGTGGAAGCGCTTATCAGCGAGGGATATATCAAAAACATCGCGGATATCTATCACCTGAAGGAGCATAGGGAACAGCTGATCGAGGAGGGCATCATCGGCAAGGAAAAGTCGGTGGACAACGTGCTGCACGCTATCGAAGCTTCGAAGGGCAACGATATCGACCGGCTGATTACGGGCCTTGGCATTAAAAATGTAGGAAAACAGTCAGCCAAGACACTGGCGCTGCATTTCAGCTCCATAGAAGAGATTGCGAATGCCGATGCAGAGGCGCTGATGGAGCTGCCCGACTTCGGGCAGATCGTCGCTGAGAGTGTGATGGAATTTTTTCAAAGGGAAAAGACGCAGGCGCTGCTTTCGCAGCTGGCGGAAAGCGGCGTCAATATGAAGTCGCTTGCAGCGCAGACGCGCAGAGACGACCGCTTTGCAGGCAAGACCTTTGTGCTGACAGGAACGCTTCCATCCATGAAGCGCGACGAGGCGCAGGCCATCATCGAAGCGTTTGGCGGAAAGTGCTCCGGCAGCGTGTCGAAAAAAACCAGCTACGTGCTGGCGGGCGACGAGGCCGGAAGCAAGCTGACGAAGGCTCAGAGCTTGGGCGTGGAGATCATCGACGAAGCGCAGTTTAAGGAAATGATCCGCTGAGGCAGGCGCCGCAGAGGGCATCGGTAAGTATTGCAGCAGCAATCGAGCAAAAACAAAAGGGAAATCAGGTGAAACAGTTGAATCAGGCAAAGGAAGGCAGACAAGAACAGGAATTCGGGCAGGAGCGCGGCAAAGAGAGCGCAGAGGAGAAGCGGCAGCCCCTTCCTGCGGGGAAATTGGATACAGAGCTTTTGCGGCGGATCGTATTTCGCCACATCCACCACAAGCGGCCGGAGGTTTTAGTGCGTCCGGGCGTGGGCGAAGACTGCGCTACGTTGGATTTCGGGGGCTATGAATGCGTCATGTCCACCGATCCCATCACGGCGGCCATTTCGGATATCGGACGGCTGGCTGTGCACATTACCTGCAACGACATCGCCTCAAACGGCGTGGAGCCGCTGGGCATTATGCTGGCAGTCATGCTGCCGGTGGGCACCACAGCAGAGGAAATCGAAAGCATCATGGAGCAGGCGGCAGAAGTATCGGAATCTCTGGGCGTGGAGATCATCGGCGGGCACACGGAAATTACGCCGGCGGTCAACCGTCCGGTCATCGTTTCCACAGCCATCGGGCGGACGCCTGCAGGGGGGTCTCAAAAGGCGGAAAACATGCGCGAAGGCGATGTGATTTTAATGACCAAGCAGGCGGGCTTAGAGGGAAGCGGCATCATCGCAAGCGATTTCGCCGAAGAGCTTTCCGGAGTGCTCACGCCTGAAGAACTGGCTGAGGCGCAGGGGTATTTGAAAAAGGTCAGCGTGGTCAAGGAGGGCGTGGCTGCCGGGCGTGCAGGAACCGCAGGCATGCACGACATCACTGAGGGCGGCGTTTTAGGCGCGGTGTGGGAGCTTTCGGAAATCGCAGGCACCGGCGTGGAGCTTTGGGAAAGCGCCATCCCCGTAAGCGGGGTTACGAAGAAAATCTGCGCGCACTTTGGAATTAACTATTTGCGCCTGATTTCCAGCGGATGCATGATGATTATCGTCCATCCGCAGCAGGAGGCAGCGGTCGTCGAGGCGATCACAGGGGCAGGTGTTGCCATTTCGCGCATCGGCCGTGTAACTGGAGCGGGAGAGCCGCGGCTCTTGCTCGACGCGCAAGGGGGGAGCCGGCAAATCGAACCGCCGGACAGCGACGAGCTCTACAAAGTAATAAAGTAGAATGGAGATCCATACAAATCAGGATTTGAGGAGGACAGAACTATGCCTTTGAGATTGATCAGGCCAACCCGTCAATATGCAGATCAAGTCATGCAATATAAAGAAGAGATGCTTGCTAACAATGACAGTCTCGACGGATGTGCAGGTCTTGAGGAGGTCAGCTCTTTTTCCGAGTGGATCGACTTTGAGAATCGTTTGAAAAAGAAATACGGCGAACATTATGTCCCGTCAGAGGTGTTTTTAGGAGTCCGGACAGAAGATGAAACGGTTGTGGGCATAATTGATTACAGGCACCCTTTATCCCCGTATCTCCTGCAATACGGAGGAAACATCGGCTATAGCGTCTTGCCATCCGAGCGTCAAAAAGGATATGCCGGCGAAATGTTAAAACAAATGCTGTCGATCTGCAGGGAGTTTGGAGAAAGCAGAGTTCTGCTCACCTGTGATAAAACGAACCAGGCATCCAGGCATACCATTTTAAAAAATGGCGGTAGTTTGGAAAACGAAGTGAAGGATAAAGCGGGATCTGGCGCGTGCAGAATTATTCAGAGGTATTGGATTGCGCTTTGATTTTGCAGGGAAACTGTAAAAATAGTCCAGCGACAAAGAGTTATAAAGAAGTCAAAAAAGCCTGCCGGGCGATGGATGTAACGCACCCGCAGGCTTTTCAATTGTTTTGATTGTCTTTCCACCACAGGGCTCGCTTTCGCAGCCGCAGAGCCGCACAGGTGGACTTCGGCGTGCGAAACGATACGGATGGGAAATCAGTTTTTCCCGAGCAGATGGCAGGTGAAGCCTGCGTCCTCTGCGCAGGAACGGTCAGCAAAATTTCTCGTATCGAAGAAATTCTTATGGCGCATCAGCTTGCCCAGGGCCTGGAAATCCAGCTGCTTAAACTGCTGGTGATGTACACCTAAAAGCAGGAGGTCGCTTCCCGATACCGCCTCGTCCAGATCGTTGGTAATGCCGGGCTTTCCCGTAACAAAGGGGTCGTAAGATGCGACGGTGACGCCCTGCTGCACAAGCAGCTGCCGCAGAACCAGCAGGGGACTTTCCCTCATATCGTCTACGTCGGGCTTGTAGGTAACGCCTAACATCGTAACCTTTGGATGCTGTATACCGGAAAGAATCGCCTGGATGCGCTCTGCCACATAGGAAGGCATGCTGTCGTTGGTGGTGCGCGCCAGGTGGATAATGTTGGCAAGCGACGGTTCTTTTTCTACGATAAACCAGGGATCGACGGCAATGCAGTGCCCGCCCACGCCCGGCCCCGGCTGATGGATGTTGACGCGGGGATGCTTGTTGCACAGGCGGATGACTTCCCATACGTTGATATCTAAGCGTTCGCAGATTTTGGCCAGCTCGTTGGCAAAGGCGATGTTGATGTCGCGGAAGGTGTTTTCCGACAGCTTGCACAGCTCGGCGGTGCGGGCGTCGGTCTCGTAGATTTCTCCCTCGACAAAGCAGCGGTAAAGCTGCGCAATTTTTTCAGCGCACTGCGGCGTAAGGCCGCCGGCGATGCGGTTGTTGTGCAAAAGCTCCGTTAAAATCTGGCCGGGAATTACCCGCTCCGGCGAGTGGCCCAAAAAGAAGTCAGTGCCGGCCTTCAGGCCGCTGCGCTCCAAGAGAGGAAGCATGAGCGTGTCCACTGTGCCCACCGGCGAAGTGGATTCCAGAATTACCAGATTGCCTTTTTGCAGATGAGGAACCACGCTTTCTGTGGCGGAACGCACGTAGGACATATCGGATTTTTTATCTTCCGTAATCGGCGTAGGAACGGAAATGATAAAAACATCAGCCGGTTCTGCTTCTGCTCTGGCCTGAAGATGCCCCTCTGCAACTACCTTTTTAACAAGCTCCGGCAAATGGGGTTCTTCGATGAGGATGTTGCCTTGGCTTAAGGCCTCTACGATGGCCGGATTCTTGTCCACACCCACCACCTGATGGCCGTGATCTGCAAACATGCAGGCGGTAGGAAGCCCGATGTAGCCCAGGCCGATGACACAAATTTTCATACAAACCTCCTTAAGGAAAGAAGTGGAATTTTAACATTTGTTTGGCAGCGCAAAAGCGGAACGCTTTCGTGCCTGCACTTTTCCATATAATAGTATATCTTTTCTCGCCGATTTAATCAACACGTAATCGCTACTTTTCGCCGCTCATTCGCGCATTCTTGTATTCCTCCCGCCACCGGTGGGTTTCCAGGTCAGCACATCGAGTGGGAAGGGGAATGTGGCTTTCCCGGTCGGTCAGCCCAAGCGAAAGCGCTGTCGCCGTGTCGATATCCATGCGGTTGCCGACAGATACAAAGACTGGGCGCACATCGGTGTGCGTGCGCAGGGCCCGCCCCAAAATTTCGCTGTTGTTCGTAATGTCCGAATAGCTTCCTGCCAGGCGGTCCGGTGGCGAAAGCCGTGCGCTTTCTATTTTAAAATATCGCTTAGCAACGCCTATGGTGGGCGTATTCAAATAAAAGGAAGCGTGAGTCGCCAGCCCCATGCGCCTGGGATGCAGTATGCCGTTGCCGTCGAAGATAAATACATCCGGCCAGAGCGACAGCTTTGCGGCTGTGCGGATGACCAACGGCAATTCTCGAAAGGCCAGGCAACCGGGAATGTAGGGAAAGCAGACAGTTCCTGGCAGATGCTGCGTTTCGATTACCCTGCGTGTGTTGCAGTCGATGACAGCAATGCAGCACACTGCGCGTTCCACATCGCCCTCTCGCCAATAGGCGAGGTCCACTCCCGCTACCGTGTTTATAGCGCTCAGCGGAAGGGCGGAGCTCTGTACGATTTCCATCGCCAGTTCGGTTTGAATGTGTATGCAGTCAGATTCCGTTAAGCGGGGGAATTGGTCGGGTTCTAATAATTTCATATTGAGGCACTCCTGATTTGTGGTCTGTGTTCGGGTACTATCAGGGTATCACGCCAAAGCGCGGCTTGCAATAGCTGGCAGAGATTAAAATCTGCAAGGCCGCAAGAACGATGAAACATAAAGTTTCGTACTTTGCTATAATAGATGCGAAACGGAGAGGAGGAAGAGCATGGACAACCACAGAATCGAAGCTGTTACCGCGGCGATTTCTTATATCGAAGCGCATTTGGATGAAACGCTGCGTCTGGATGCTGTCGCAGATGAAACCGGGTATTCCCCATACCACCTGCACCGCATGTTTACAGAGACCGCGGGGATGACGCCCCACGATTACATTCGCCGCAGGCAGCTGACCGAGGCGGCATGGCGATTGGTGTTTTCCCAAGCGCCGGCGATGGACATTGCGCTGGCTGCCGGCTATGAGAGCAGGCAGGCATTCAGCTCTGCCTTCAAGTCCATGTATAAGCGGACGCCCATGGAATACCGGAAAAACGGAGCCTTCTATCCCCTGCAGCGAAGACTTGCAGTAAATGCAAGGCTGTTTGCAACACCGTTGACATCCGATGCCGCGGTGCAAAGCATTTCCTATGCGGTGCCAGCAGATCTTCCCGATTGGATGGAATTTTCCTCTCTGGTCATCGACGGGTTTCCGTGTTTTGTAGAGTCTCTGCACAGGGAACGGATACAGCAGTATATCGGGCGCAAGCAGGCAATCGTTATGCGCGAGGCATCTGTTGTCGTCGGAGCAGCTGCTTTTTCTGTCCAGGCAGGAAAGACGGGAAGCATCGACTTCTTGGCAGTACATCCACAGTACCGCCGGTGCAAAGCGCCAGGAGTATGCCGGGCGGAAGCAGGCGCGTACCAGTGCACAGCGGCAAAAGCCCTGCTGGACTTTATCACCAGCCGTCCGCTTGCTGGCCGGGAAGTCAGCATTACCACCTTCCGCCAGGGGGATAAGGCCGACACCGGACAGAGGGCCGAATACATGCGGCTGGGCTTTATTGAGGCAGAGTTCCTCACCGAATTCGGCTATCCAACACAGCGGCTGATTCTGCCGTCGAGGTAGGAGGAAGGCAGCCATAGACAACGAAACCGACCGTCTGGACCGGCAGTGGAACGCAAAGGTGCTTCTGTGCTTTGCGCTTCCCACCGTCGCAATGATGATGTTTATGGGCATGTATACTGTCGTGGATACGATTTTCGTAGCGCGGTTTGTCAATGCGGATGCGCTTTCCGCCATCAATATCGTCTGCCCGGTTATCAACCTTACAGTAGGGCTTGGGACGATGCTCGCTGCGGGCGGAAATGCTGTTATTTCCCGGAATATGGGGGCGGGAGAGCATCAAAGAGCAAGAGAGGAGTTTACCCTGCTCGTTATCACAGGCACAATCGTCGGCAGCTGTATTTTGCTGCTGGGAATCCTGAAAAGCGATGCGGTAATCTCCATGCTCGGCGCCAGCGACCGGCTCTTTGCCTACTGCAGGGATTACCTGCTGGTGCTGTCCGTATTCGCTCCGGCAAATGTGCTGCAAACGCTGTTTTCCAACCTGTTTGTTACCGCCGGAAGGCCGGGCCTCGGCCTGGTGCTATCCGTTCTTTCGGGCGTGGCCAATATCGTGCTGGACTACATTTTTATCGTACTCTGCGGCCTGGGCATCCGGGGCGCGGCTCTGGGCACGGGCTTCGGCTATCTGATCCCTGCGTGCGCTGGGCTGGTTTATTTTGCGCGAAGCAGGGGAGCGCTGTCCTTTACAAAGCCCGCCATAGCGTGGGCAGTGACAAAGCGGGCAGTGATAGAGGAAAGCTGCTTAAACGGCTCTTCCGAACTGGTAAGCCAGCTGGCGACAGCCATCACTACATTTCTGTTTAATCGCACCACGATGCGCCTGCTGGGCGAGGAAGGCGTTGCGGCCATTACGATTCTCATTTACTCGCAATTTTTGCTGAACACGCTGTACATCGGCTTTGCTATAGGGATTGCCCCCATTGTCGGCTTTTGCTATGGAAGCGGCAACCGCATCCGGCGCAAGCAGGTGATCCAGCTTTGCCTGTGCCTGACTGCAGCAGCGTCGGTACTGATATTTGCGCTTTCCCTGGCGGGCGGCCCTCGGATTGTGCAGCTGTTTGCAGAGGAAACATCGGAAGTCTGCCGGATTGCCACAGAAGGGTTTTCGAGTTTTGCCTGCGGTTTTCTGTTCTGCGGCCTGAACATTGTAACATCAGCGATATTTACGGCGCAGTCCAACGGAAAGGTATCCGCGGTTCTCTCCTTTCTGCGAACCTTTGTCCTGCTTGCGGGAGGGATTTTGCTGCTGCCACACCTTTGGGGAATCGCGGGAGTGTGGCTGGCCGTGCCGGTTGCAGAGGGAATCATGTGTATTGTATCGGCGGGATGCCTGCTGCACGACTGGAAGCGGCCGGGCCGCTGAAGATAAACCGCTCGTTGTTCGCACAACGTAAACGGCTCGCCTGGATGCGCAAACAAGCTGTCGGAAATCGCTCTGTTGCCTGGAAATTTACAGTGGCCCTATTGACATTCTCGAATATCGAGAATATAATAGTGGTAAATATACTCGATATTCGAGAATGGGAGGCCGGCTATGCCCAGGGCAAAATTTCACACGCTGACCGAGCAGATGTTTTACATCCTGCTCTGTCTAAAAGAAGAATGTTACGGCATGGATATTCTTGACAGAGTTCCCGCCATGACGCAGCGCCGCGTTACCGTGGGCTCGGGGACGCTTTACAACCTGCTGGAGCAATTCGTTCAGGCAGGAATGATCCAGGAAACCAAAGTGGAGGGGCGACGGCGCAGCTATATCCTGACCAATTATGGAAAAGAAATGCTGGAGCGGGAATATCGGCGCATCTGCGCGCAGGCGGAGGATTACCGCAGGATGTTCAGAAACGCAGAATGTTCCGAGGGGAGGCAGGCAGATGAAGGATAAAAAACGCACATGGGAAATTTTCTCTTTTTACGACCGCTCCGGGCTGGAAAAACGCCTGGCGCACATGGCAGAACAGGGTTGGCTTGTGGAGCATATCGGGTCTTTCCTGTGGACATACCGCAGAATCGAGCCGCGAAGGCTTGCCTTTTGCGTATGCTGGTTTCCCAAAGCATCGGCGTTCGATCCGGAGCCGTCGGCAGAACAGCAGACCTTCTATGATTTTTGCCGGCATACGGGCTGGATTCCGGCCGCATCTTCCGGACAGATGCAGGTGTTTTACAACGAGGATGCAGACCCCATTCCCATCGAAACCGATCCGGCGACGGAGGTGGACGCCATCCATCGCGCTGCAAAGCGCACCACGCTGCCCTCTCATCTGGTATTGCTGGTCATGGCACTGATCAACAACGGGCTGTTTTTCTCCCGGCTGCGAAGCGACCCGGTGGGCGTGCTGGCCAGCACCGCGAATCTGTTTACCGGAACCTGCTGGGCGGTTCTCATTTTGATGGAAGCAGTGGAATGCGGAAGCTACGTTCTCTGGCACCGCAGGGCGGTTAAGGCGGCGGAGCGGGGAGAATTTTTGCAGACAAAGGGGCATCGGAGACTTCAGCTCATCAGCCTGGCGGTGGTGGGCCTGGGGCTGATATACTACTTTGTAAGTGTATTAACCTCCGCAAACCGGATGATGATGGTCGTTGCCCTGCTGATGTTCGGCGTATATCTGCCGGGAGTTTATCTGCTGGTATATGGCGTAAAAGCTCTCTTGAAAAAGAAAAAAGTGTCCGCTAAAATCAACCGTACCGCAACCATCGCATCCGCCTTCGCGGTCAGCTTTCTCCTGATCAGCGGCATTCTCTGGGGCGTGCTGTATGGCTCTGCCAACGGATGGCTTGCTGGAACAGACGAGGAAACCTACACTTACCGCGGGAGTACGTTTACCGCCCGCCGGGATGCGCTGCCCCTGACGGTGGAAGACCTGCTGGGCGTAAGCTACGACGGCTACAGCTGTGAACGACAGACAGAAGAATCCGTCTTTCTTGCTCGATATGAGATGGTACAGCGACCGAGATTCGACGCAGCACAGTATAAAGAAATGCCTCGGCTGGAATATACGATTACCCTGGTAAAAGTTCCTGCCCTGTACAGCCTGTGCAAAGACGCGCTGCTTGCGGACTGGAACGACGACTGGCGGCCGGAGGGGCAGAAAGATTACGCCGTGCCGATTGCTTCTGCTCCATGGGGCGCCGAAGATGCCTACCAGCTGGCAAATCAGGAATACGGACCTGAAAACCGCTTTTTGCTGTGCTACGAGGATCTGTTTGTGGAAATCCGGTTCGATTGGGAGCCGACGCCGGAGCAGATCGCCCTTGCAGTCGAGAAAATAAAAAGCATCAATCATTAAACTGCCTTTTGATTGAAAGGCCTCCGGCCATGAGAGTGCTGAATACCGGAATGACCAACTGCATCGGTTCGTGGCAGCCGCAGGTTTCACTGGAGGAGGGCCTGCAAAGGTTCTGGCGGTAGCGCAAAAAATAAAGAAGGATTGAATGTTGTGTGGTTGCAATTATATAAATTGCGTTATCAGTAAAACATCAATCCTTCTTTAATTTGTATTTGAATCAGGAAAGGCTAATGAACAACAGCGGAAGCGGATGGTATCTGTATGGAACTTGCCGCAAACCCTTTGAGCGGCAGGAAAAACAAACGGTAAAAAGAACGCAGCAAATAATGACAGAACCGAACGCCTGTGATATACTGAAAACAAAAACAGTGATTCTTTAGCATGTCCGACGCTGAAATGCACAGATAAACTCTTCCGCCGGTCGAGGGCAGAGAAACGAGGGGACCACAATAAAATACATCTCTATAAGAATGGATAGAAAGACAGAAGCTTTCCATAGATCAAAGACATAGCCGGCTGCTGTGCCTTTTGCTATCCTTTATATGCAAGGAGGACGCTATGTCAGCAAACCGAACGATGAAGGCTTCGGTCTTTTCCAGCTTTTTCTCAGAGCCGGCCAGGGCCATCGAGGTGTATAATGCGGCAGCCGGGACAGACTATGCGGTAGATACACCCATCGAATTCAACACGCTGGAGGATGTGCTGTTTAAAAACCGCATGAACGATATCTCATTTTTGCTGGACGGAAAGTTGATCGTGCTGATCGAGCACCAGTCCATGCTGAACGATAACATGGCGCTGCGGATGCTGCTGTACATCGGGCGGCTGTATGAAAAGCTGCTGAACGACAATTCATCTATCTACAGGGAAAAGCGCATTGCGCTTGCCGCGCCGCAGTTTATCGTCATGTACAACGGGGCGAAAGCGATTCCCCAGCGAAGCCAGCAGAAACTGTCAGAGGCGTTTTCCATCGGGCAGGAGGAAGCAAAACTGGAGCTGACGGTAGATGTCTTTGACATCGGGATTCACGAGGGAGAACCGGAGCCAGGAATCTTGCAGGAAAGCGAAAGCCTGAAGGAATACAGCACATTTGTTCACGAAGTCAACTACGGGCTGCAGCACGGGAAGCTGCCTTTCGATCAAGCGGTCAGCCGGGCGATCCGTGTGTGCATACAGAGAGATATTATGAAAGGCTTTTTACAGGAGCATGGAGCAGAGGTGGAAAACATGTTATATACGGAATGGAACATCGACGATATGTGCCGTGTGGCCAGGGAAGAAGGCTGGGAGGACGGTTTAGAGCAAGGCCGGGAG
>CATJIF010000092.1 GCA_949740445.1 uncultured Peptostreptococcaceae bacterium
GCTTTTATCGACAGAGCGCAGAAAAGCGAAGAGCTATCAGTACCCGTACTTCTTTCTGTATTTTAGAATCATAAAGATGGACAGCGCAAGCGCCATCAGCTCCGCTGCGGGTGTCGCCATCCAGATGCCGTTTACGCCTAACACCAGCGGGAGCACAGCCATGGCAATCAGCATAAATACGAACGACCTGGAAAATGCCAGGATCGCCGAAACCAGACCGTTGGACAAGGCGGTAAACATCCCGCTGGCGAAAATATTAAACCCGATAAAAAGCAGCGCAACCGTACAGATTTTATTGCCGGTTACCGCCAGAGCGTGTACAGGATTGCCCGGATCAGCAAAGACCGACACCAACGGTTCTGTCAGCAGCAGAGAAGCTGCCACTGTTGCCAGGGAAATCCCAGCGATCACCTTCCCGCTGAGTGCGATCAGCTTTCTCAGCTTTTCATGGTTCTGTTCTCCGTGATAGTAGCTGATCATAGGTGCCACGCCGTAGGTATATCCCGTATACAGAGAGCTTGCAAACATCAACACGTACATGATAATCGTAACCGCCGCAACGCCATCCTCTCCGATGTAGTGCAGCATCGTCCAGTTGAACATCAGCGTAACGATTCCTGTTACCAATGCGGTGGCCATTTCCGAGCATCCGTTTGTTGCCGCACCCGCAAGAACCGAAAAGCGAAACACCGGCTTCGCAAAGTGCAGAAGACTCTCTTTTCGGCTGAAAACAAAGAAACCGACGACCGCTGTTACGGAATATCCCAGCCCTGTAGCCAGCGCCGCGCCGCCGATTCCCATGCCGCATCCGGCGATGAATCCATAGTCAAGCACCATGTTCAGAACACCGCCTGTTACAGAACAGAGGAGGGACAGCGTTGCCTTTTGGCTGGCGATCATATAAAGCGTAAAATTGTTCATCAGCAAAATCGGTACAGTAAACATCAAATACTGGCTGATGTATTCTACACAATACCCCTCCACTGCCGCGGAAAGCTCCATTCTGGCAAACGCAAAGCCCACCGTCAAATAACCGACTGCGCACATAAAAATTCCTGCGATTACGTTTACTAAAATCAGGAATGTAAAATCCTTCCTGGCCTCTTCGCTTCTGCTCTCGCCCATCTTTTTCATAATCACCGCGCTGCCTCCGGTGGCAAGCATGGTGGAAACCGCTGTAACCAGCTGAATCACAGGCGCCGTCAGGTTGATTGCCGAAAGCGCATCCGTGCCGATGAGATTCGACACAAACAGCCCATCCACCATCGTATAAAAGGACATAAACACGGTCATGGCGATGGTTGGGACAGCGAATTTCAGGGTATTGCCCAGCGTTACAGGTTTTTTGTATTCATTTTTGTTTTCCATACAACAATTCTCCGTTCTTGCTTTTTTTCTTTGTGTATAGTATCATAAACCGTACAGTAACTGTACGGTCAACGGGATTTCATAAAAAAGCGGAAAAAATTTTAAAAGGCGGGATGTATGAACCAAAAAGACAAGCTTCTTACCATCGGCCAGTTTGCGGCCATGCACGGAATCAACAAAAAAACGCTGATGTGGTACGACGAAATCGGGTTGCTGAAGCCGGCTGCGGTCAATCCCGAAAACGGATACCGCTGCTACAGCTACCATCAGAGCCCTGTTTTAGAAACCATCCTCCTGCTGCGGGAGCTGGATGTATCCGTCGCTGAAATACAGGACTTTATGAAGCATCGCTCCGCCAGCAGCCTGCAACGCCTTTTGGAGCGAAAAACCGCAGAGCTCGACCGGAAGCTCGCCCACCTGCAGGCCGTCCAGGCGACGCTGCACACCCATTATCAGAATCTGACTACCCTGTTGACAATGGATGTATCCGAAATCAGCATCGTCGAAAGAAAGGAACGCTGCCTGATTACCGTCGATATCGAAAGAGATATTTCCTTCGAAGAAGAAGTGGAGCTGATTACCGCCGAAACGGAAAAATACCAGTTAGGCCGCCTGCACGATGCTTCTTACGGCTCGATGATTTCCGTTGCCAGCCTGCAAAGCGACGACTTCGACGCCTATTCCAAGCTCTTTATTGAACTCCCTTTTCTTCCCTGTCAAACTGGGCTGCACATCACACCCGGCGGCAGCTATCTGCGGGCCTTTCACAGAGGCGGCTGGGAACAGATTTCCCTGCGGTATCGAGAAATCCTCCGTTATGCCCGGGAGCACAGTCTGATGCTTTATGGGTTTTCCTACGAAATGGGAATCAACGAAACTGTCATCGACCGGGTGGAGGATTACATTGTTCAGATTGAAATTCCTATCCGCGGATAACGCTGCCGGAAATAAAAAAGGCAGCTGATGTTCCATTACGGTAAATCGCTGCCAAGAGATTTGATCCAAAAACTGCCTGTATGCTCTTTCGCCTGCACTATGACTTCGTATGTTCCCAAAGAATTGATACGGATCTCAAAAGTTTCCGTTTGAATGCTTTCTTCACGGAAGACCGTTTCTTTATCTTCGCTTCTTATTTCCATATCCAGAGTTCCGCTCTCTGTAACGCAGGCGATGGATACTGTCGTCGGATTCGATATTTCAATGGAAAAGGAAAGATTTTCAGCCGTTGTATTTTCATTTTTTCTGCCGATGCCTTCGGGCCAGCTGCCCTCGACAACGGGTTCGATTTCCATCAGCGACGGTTTGTTCTCCATTTCAGGCAGTCCGTTTTCCATTCCCGATAATTCGTTTTCTACGGCATCTGTACCATCTGGCGCAAAAATCTCATCGGATGCGCAGCCTGCAAACAGAACACACAGGCAGCATATGGATAGCAGTATTTTTTTCATAGCGTTATTCTACCCCTTTCAATTTCTGTATCGCTTCTTCTTTGGTCGATACAAAGAAAATCTCCCTGCCGCAGTTGAATTCGACCTCCCAAGTCTAAATTTACAGTACAAATTTATATTAAGTGTTAATTTAATACGAATTGCGTCCGATTGTCAAGATAAATTTTAAGTATTTAAATAGACTTGACGGCCGTATAAAACCATGCTACGCTAACCTAAATTCTGCAATTTCCGCAAGCGCGCTCAAATGCGCGGCCTGTCTTACAGCCAGGTTTTAAAAAACAGGAGGAGCTCTTATGGAACTGCGCGTACTTCAATACTTTTTGGCCGTTGCCAGAGAACAGAGCCTTTCGGGCGCTGCTGAATCTCTTCACCTTTCGCAGCCCACGCTCTCCCGCCAGCTCAAGGATCTGGAGCAAGAGCTGGGAAAGCAGCTGTTTTTCCGCGGAAACCGCGGCATCACCCTGACGGAAGAAGGCATGCTTCTCCGCAAGCGGGCGGAGGAAATCCTCGAGCTGGTAAAAAAAACTGAGAGCGAAATTTCACTCTCGGATGATGCCATCGCAGGCGATGTTTACATCGGCGCCGGCGAATCCGATCTCAACCGTCTGATCGCCAAAGCCGCTTTTGAACTGAAGAAAACCTGCCCCGATATCCGCTATCACATCGCCAGCGGCAATGCGGTTTTTGTGATGGAGCAACTCGACAAGGGGCTGATTGATTTTGGACTTGTCTACGGCCCGGTGGATCATACGAGATACCACTCCATCAAAATCCCTGCCGCAGATACATTCGGCGTTCTCATGCGAAAGGATTCTCGGCTTGCCGCCAAGGAATACATTACGGCGGAGGATTTGCTGGATCAGCCGCTGATCGTCTCCCGCCAGGAGGAACGGGATGGCTTTCCGATTCTTGCGCGCATTGCACCGGATATCTCCCGGCTGCATGTAGTCGCCACATATACGCTGCTGTTCAATGCTTCCCTGCTGGTCGAGGAAGGCTTAGGCTATGCCATTGGCTTCGATAAGCTCATCAACACAGCGGGCGACAGCCGCCTGTGCTTCCGCCCGCTGTATCCTGTCATCGAAACATCGCCCAGCATCGTATGGAAAAAATACCATACCATGAGCAAAGCGGCGGAAAAATTTCTTAAGCAAATACAGAGGCTGCTTTAAGGCCACCGGTGTGTCCAAACCAAAGCTGCTGGTTCCGCCCGGCACTGCACCGCCTATTCTCCCAGATAATACGCTTCCATTGCAGAAAGCAGCGGCGTTTTCTTTGCGCATACTGGGCACGTATAGGTTCCAAACCAGTAGCGCAGGCGCTCCATTCCCTCTTTGTCTCTGACCAGGGCAAAGAGGTTAAACAGCCACAGCGTTACATCGTCAAATTGTTTGCCGTCCCACGGCTCCGAAGGCACCTGCGCTGCTTCTATGCGCCGGAAAGGCTCAAAATAGCCGAACTCGATCTCTTCATCGCAGTTTCCGCAGGCAGGGCAGACTGCATAGCAGGATTGGAGGCCCGAAAGAAACAGCATAAAGGCCAGCCGTTTTTCTCCTAAAATGGCTGTGGCAGCAACAGCAAATTCCCGTCTTTGGATCGGTTTCTTTTCCCGGACATACCCCGCGTGCTCTGCTATAAAGTCGATGGTCATGGCGCGAATCTCCGCAGTAGCGTTCTGGTAGCTTTCCCACAGCTCCTCTTCCGCCGGCCGGCTGCCGCACACGTCGGTTGCCAGACAGCTTCCCGCAGCTAAAATGCACCGAAATACCCACTCGATATCCTCTTCTTGTTGGCGCTTTGCCATCATCCAGGCAAGATACGGCAGCGCCAGCCACGTTGCGTGGTAAAAGCTCATCTGATGCCACAGATTTTCGCAGAGATTGTCGAAAGCGAGCTCATAATTCGTCTTCGAAGCGGCTTCCAGGCGGCGCAGCTTGAATGTCTGCGGAGCTTTTTCCTGGTCGCCTGCCAGAATTGCGAGATACTCGCTCACATTGCCGTAAGCGCCTCTGTATACCTCCCACAGGGGCGAATTTAGATCCTGAAGCGCATAAAGGTGCTCTCCCTGGCTTCGCTCGGCTGCTTGAAATGGTACATCTTGAAATGCTGCACCAAAGCCGGCCGGCTGTGCTCCTTCCTTCGTTTCTTCCTTTTTTCCGAATCGCGTCAGGTCGATTGTAATTTTTTCTGGTTTCATAATCCCTCTTCTACAGCGCGCCTACAAAGAGATGGATCTTCTTCATCGCAAAGTTTTCTCCGCGCTTGCACCTACCGGTACAACTTTCCACAAAAAAACTGCTCCTGAAAATAGATGCTTCCTAAAATAAAATCATCGGAATATTCCTGTCCACGGGCAGAAACAATCCACTTGTCTTCCACATCGTCGTAGCGGTGAAATACGGCGATCACCCGCCCTGTAAAGGCCTCCACAGGGCCATCTGCGCCCAGAAGGTAAACATCCTGCTCTTTGCCGTCGCCACCAGTTATGCCATCTACATACCCGTAATTTACCGGATACACGATATCCGAGTACCGGGGATGGCGCGAACCCATGGGCCGGTCGATGTATCCGGAAACCGTAGCCCCAAGCACATGGCTATAATCGGGAGCTTCCTTTGGGGCATGGACTGCGCAGAAAAAGTAGCCCAAGGTGGGGACAAAGAATCCTTCATCCCACAGCTGCCGGATTTCTTCCGCGTCCATCCACTGGCACTGCAAAACTTCGCCAGAATCAGTATTTTTTAGCTTCGGTTCCCCGTCGTACTCAAACAGCCATACATCTGCGATGTCCTGAAACCGCCTTCCGTCCATATCTCCGCGGACCTTAGAAAACAGAAGCCTTCCCTGCTGCGGCAAAAGCTCGATACCGATTTCTTCTCTGACTTCCCGCAGGGCGCCTTCTATGCTGCTTTCGCCCCGCAGTACCGAACCGCCCACGCATTCCCACAGCAGCGGAAACACCGGCCGGCTTTCGGTCCGCTGGGAAATTAAAAATTCACCTCTTTTATTTTTGATCCACACGTGAACCACGAGATGAAAATACCCTTCGGGAATCTCCTCTCCGCGCACATGGGTTCTGCCCACAGGCCGGCGGTACTTGTCGTACAGATCCCACAGCTCCGGCCCGCCTGCTGTTTTTTCTGCGTTTGTTTTTCCTACATCCGCTTTTAAGCCGCTCATTTCTGCCATCCCAGCCGCTCTTGCAGCAGCTTTGCCACCGTCTCGTACTGCGGCATGTCTACCTGATAGCGCTGCCCCAGACGGACGACCTCATAGACAAGCCCGTCCACCTCCGACTGCCGCCCGCCTCGGATGTCTCTGTGCATGGATGCTGTGGCCGTCGGCGAGAGCTCGTCTAAAATTTTCAGATTGACCGCCTCGATGTCGTCGGGAAGCCCGACCTGCATGGCGCGGGACAGCGCCTTCATCTCGCCGATCAGCGATACGAACAGCTGACGCAGGGACCCCGGTTTCTGAAGCTCCGCCGCAAAGACATCGTAGGCGGCGCAGATCGCTGCCATGGGCGACACGAAGGAGAATTTTATCAGCGCATCCGTTTCGATCTGATGGGACAGCACCGGCAGAATGCCGGCCGCGGACAAATCCCGGGCTGCCGCTTCCAGCACTGGAAGCACCCGCTGCACTGTCGGCTTTGATGCATCGCGCCGAAGGCCGAACACCACGCGGAAGATCCGTCCGGACATTAAAATTTTGCCCGGCGCCTTGATTTCTGAGGCGATGTAAATACAGCCATCCAAAACCGCGGTCTGCAAAAGCTCCTCCTGAAGCCTGCGACCGGTTCCGTATAAATTCAATAGGGGAATGACTGCCGTGTGTTCGTCAGCACAGCGCTGCAGCAGAGGCACGGCCTCCGAAAGCGAATAGCCTTTCACGCAGACGAAAACCACATCGGGCCGCCCCTCGTATTCCTCCGCTGTATAAGCGGGAATATCGACGGAAAAAGTTTCGTCCACCGTTGTTACGGAAAGCCCGCGCTCCCGTATGCGCGCAAGGTGCTCTCCCCGGGCGATGAGCGTTACATCCTTTCCTGCCCTCGCTAAAAAGCCGCCAAGGCCGCCACCCGTTCCGCCAGCGCCCACAATCAGATACTTTAATGTTTGCTCCATACCATACGCTCCCTCTATATTCTCTATCGCCAAAATGCCCGGCGCTATTCGTGCAGAAATTCGTGATGGCGCAGCCGCGCTTCCCAGCTTCCCCGATGAAAGCGCAATGCCATCAACACGCCGCGGATTACCAGATCCATCGCCATGGCATACCAGGCGCCTGGCAGGCCCAGGTTCAGCACTTTAACAAAGAGCAGCGCTGCAGGTAGCCGGATGCCCCACATGGAGACCAGGCTGACGAAAAAGGGCTGCTTTGTATCTCCCGCGCCCCGCAAGGCCCCTGTATAGACGCTGGCTGAGGCAGAAAAGACCTCTGCCACCGCCATAATTCGAAGCGCCGCAGCCCCCTCGCGAACTACCTCTGCCGAAGGGGTAAATAGCCCGATGAGAAATTCCGCACCGAAATATAAAAGCGCCGAAAAACCGGCAATGCAGATGGCGCACAGATAAAACGTAGTCCGTCCGCTTTCTCTTGCACCTTTGTAGTCCTTTGCTCCCACGTACTGCCCCACCAGCGTGGTGGCGGCGATCTGAAAGCCGAAAGCAGGCATATAGGCGATGGATTCAGCGGTATTGGCAAGCTGATGCGCTGCAAGGCAGGCCGTCCCTAGCCCGCTGACCACGCGGAAATAGACGATCTGACCGCCGGAAATGGACAGGCGCTCCAGGGCCGAAGGCACGCCGATTCTCAGAATTTCCTGAGTGAGAGCCCGATTCGGCGCAAGGCCGGACAGTGTCAGCCGCACCACGGGCTGGCGCAGCATAACCATGATAATCAGAGCACCGGCAAGCACCCGGGAAAGCGTGGTAGAAATGGCCGCGCCGTCGATACCCCATCCGGCGCCCCACATATGTATGGTGGTTCCTCCCACCGAAATATCCCGGCTGGGAAAGATCAGCAGGAAATTGCCAGCTACATTGCATATATTCGTAAGGATATTTAAAAACATGGGCGTTTTGGTATCCCCTGCTCCCCGTAGGATGCCGTTAAATACGATGGTGATAAAGCTGAAGGGCATTCCCAGGGCAATGATTCTCATGTAAGAAATCGAAGAATCCACAATATCCGGCTCTGCTCCCATCCAGCTGGGAATATACGCGCTTAGAAGCAGAAGCCCGGCGGTTACTGCAACGGAAAAGCAGCAGACAGCCAAAAACGCCTGATCGGTCAGCTTTCCTGCCTTTTCGTTGTTTCCGGCTCCGATGCTCTGGGCCACCGCAACCGTGCCACCCACGCTCACCGCTAAAATCGTAGCGTTAAATAGCCACGTGACCGGCGAATTGACCGCGACTGCTGCTGTGGCCAGCGGGCCCATCGTACCGACCATGGCCGTATCCATATATTCCACCATGGACAACAGCAAATTCTCTAAAATCGACGGGACGGCGAGCTTTAAAACCCGCCGTCGCATACTCATATTCAGCGTTGCATTTACCTCCATGCCCCGTCACCCCCGCAATCGTTTACTCTACACCTGTTTCTATTTTTGTTGTTCAAAATTCACCGCTGATTCAATTTCTACGGCAATGCCGCTGAGCCCCTGCAGCGTGCAGCCGGAAAAATCCGCATACAGCTGCATGGAACCGCAGTTGATAAAGTCCACAGCCCTCTGTCCCTCTTGCAGAGGAAAGGCTACATTGCGCGGCTGATCGGATGCGTTGAGAAAGACAAACATCTTCTTGCCTCTGCCTTCTCTGGAAAACGAGATAAAGCCGTAGCCGCAGTCTCCGGGGCAAAATTCCATGATCTCTTTGCGCATGGTTTTTTTATGAAAACGCAGCAAGCGCCGATAAAACAGCGCCACCTCGTCATCTTCCGGACGCTCGGGAAAGCACTTGCGGTTCATGGGGTCGCGCGCTCCCTCCATGCCCATTTCATCGCCGTAGTACAGACTGGGGATGCCGGGCATAAAGGCCCAGACCAGCAGAGCTAAAAACAGTCGCTGGCGGCCCAGATAGCGGTTGTTATCGCTGCCCACGAGCATCAGCGTATAAATGCGCACCGTATCGTGAGTGCCTAAAAGGTTCATCAGTGCATAAAACACCTGCGGCGGATAGTTTTCGCACAGGCGGCAGATGCGGTCCATAAACCGCCCACCATCTCTGTGATGTAAAAGGAAGGCCAGAATTTCGTCCTTCAGCGGATAATTCATAACGCTGTCCAGCTGCTCACCCTGCAGATACCGCCGCCGTTTTCCGTAGGCGATTTTATTGGAGGCATCTTCCCACACCTCGCCGATGATGCAGGCATCGCTGTCCTCTTCCTTAATGCAGCGGCGCACCTCATCTAAAAATACATCCGGAAGTTCGTCGGCTACATCGAGACGGTAGCCGGAGATGCCGCAGGACAGCCAGTGGCGGATGATGGAATCCCGTCCGCGCACGATGTAATCCAGATAGCTTGCATCCTCCTCATTGACCGCAGGCAGCGTGTCGATTCCCCACCACGAATCGTACTGGTTGGGAAATTGGTGGAAGTGATACCAGCGGTAATAAGGGGATTCCTCTCCCTGGCAGGCGCCCAGAGAATCGTAAGCGCCGTCTTTATTGAAATAAATACTGTGAGACCCCGTGTGATTGAACACGCCGTCCAGTACCACGCGGATGCCCCGCTCCCCTGCCTTCTGGCACAGCGTCCGCAGCTCTTCCTCTGTTCCTAAAAGCGGGTCGATGTTGCGGTAGTTGGCCGTATCGTACCGGTGGTTGGAAAAGGCTTCGAATATGGGATTCATGTACAGCACCGTTACCCCGATCTCCTCCAGATACGGCAGCTGCTCGATAATTCCCTGCAGGTTTCCGCCGAAGAAATCGTTGTTCCAGACAATGCCGTTTTCGTCGGGCCCGCAGTCGGGAAGTTCGCCCCAAACGGCGTGCATCCGCCACTTCTTGTTGGTTATTTCCGGCGGTATATACTTGTGCGAACGGCAGAAGCGGTCGGGAAATATCTGATACATCAACCCGCTCTTTAGCCAGTCCGGCGTCTGAAACTCCGCCTTGTATACGGTCTGCTGATATTCCTGCGTCTCTTCCCTGAAGGCGCCTCCTTCTGCGGCGAAACGATAAAAATAGAGCCCCTCTTTCTGTGGAGTAAAGGAAAAGTGAAAATTCTGCCAGCCGTCCGGCTGCCCTTCTACGGTCCAGTATTCCTCCGCCTCTCCCTGGCGGCAGCTCTCCCTGCGCAGATAGAGAAGGCAGCGCTGCGGCGGAACGTTCTGCTGGCCTTCCTGCCGCCACTGCACATGAAAAGCGATGGCCGTCTGCGCGGCCACCGCTCCAAAAGGTTTCTTATCTTGCAGGTTCCTCGAATTATAACACAGCATAAGATCCTCCTGATAAGCTTTGATTTTCTTTTTACGATTCTAAAGGATGGATGTTCCAGATCCGTTCAGCATATTCGCGCACCGCCCGGTCTGCAGAGAACATGCCAGCTTTGGCAATATTGATCAAAGACATCTGATTCCAGCGATGGGAATCGACATACGCCTGCGCCACGCGTTGCTGCGCCTCGCGATAGGAATTGAAATCCGCCAGCACGAAGTAAGGATCGGCTGCCCCGTTAAAGCCGCTGGTCAGCGAGCTTACGATATCGCGGAACTGCTGGCCTGCAAAGCCCATAGACATCAGGCGGATGACAGCCCCGATGTTATAGTCGCTCTGACACAGCGAGAAGGGGCTGTAGCTTCCCTCGTTCATCAGCCGCTGCACCTCGCCTACCTTCATGCCGAAGATAAAGATATTGTCGTCGCCCACGGCCTGATGGATTTCCACGTTGGCACCGTCTTCGGTTCCGAGGGTAACAGCTCCGTTGATCATCAGCTTCATATTGCCCGTTCCGGAGGCTTCCTTGCCCGCCAGAGAAATCTGCTCTGAAACCTCCGCTGCCGGCATAATCAGTTCCGATAAAGAAACCGAATAATTTTCTAAAAATACCACGCGGATGCGGTCGCGCACCTGCGGATCTGCCTCTAACATAGCCGCCAGGCTGTGGGCCAGATGGATGATCTCCTTTGCCATGTAGTAGCCGGCCGCCGCCTTTGCTCCGAAGATAAAGGTTCTGGGCACAATGTCCGCATTGGGATTTTCTTTGATCTGGTTGTACAGATACATGATGTGCATCAGGTTTAACAACTGGCGCTTGTATTCGTGCAGCCGCTTTACCTGCACGTCGAAGATCGAATCGGGATTGACTGTAACGCCGTTGTGTTTTTTGATGTATTCGCCCAGCCGCACCTTGTTTGCGCGTTTGATTTCTGCAAGCCGCTTCGTTACGCTCTCATCCTGCGCAAAGGGAACGAGCTTTTCCAGGCAGTCGGCATCCTTGCGGAAGTCCGGACCGATCAGCTCTTCGATCAGCGAAGACAGCGCCGGATTAGCCTGGCACAACCAGCGGCGATAAGCGATGCCGTTGGTTACGTTAGTAAATTTCTCCGGCGCAATCCCCGCAAAACCGGAGAACAACTGATCGCGGATGATGCCGCTGTGCAGCGACGATACGCCGTTGACCGTATGCGATGCCTCTACGCAGAGATTCGCCATGTGCACCTGCCCGTTGTTGATGATCGCCATCTGGTTGCGCAGCGCTTCCTCGTTGGGATAGGTGCGCATGAGATTGATGTGCTGCCTGCGATTGATTTCCGCCACGATGGAATAGATGCGCGGCAGTGTTTCCTTAAACATGCCCTCCGGCCATTTTTCCAGCGCTTCCGGCATAATGGTATGGTTGGTGTAAGAAATGGTATCCTTTACGATGTTCCACGCATCTTCCCAGTGATATTCGTAATTGTCCACCAAAATGCGCATCAGTTCGGGAATTGCCATGGTCGGATGGGTGTCGTTGATGTGGATGGCCACCTTCTCCGCAAAATTATCCAGCGTTCCGAAGCGCTTCATGTGGCGCCGCGTCAGGCACTGCAGCGAAGCTGCGATAAAGAAATACTGCTGCTTTAAGCGCAGGCGCTTTCCTTCGATGTGCGCATCCTCCGGATACAGGATCTTGGAAATGACCTCGGCCATGTGCTTTTCGTGCATGGATTCCAGGTACTTTCCCTGGGCAAACAGCTTCATGTCGATGGTAACAGGCGACGTGGAGCTCCACAGGCGCAGCGTATTGATTACGTTGCTGTCGTAGCCTGTAATCAACATATCGCGGGGAATGCCGATGACCGTGGTGTAATCCTTGTGCAGAACGCGCAGGTTTCCGTTGGAATCCCAGTATTCTTCCAGCGTACCGCCAAAGTGGATTTCCTCGGCCTCGTCCTCCTTTGTTATCAGCCAGACATCGCCCATGCCCAGCCAGTCGTCGGGCAGCTCCTCTTGGCGGCCATCGACAAACTGCTGCTTGAAGATCCCGTACTGATAGCAGATGGACATGCCGTGCCCGGCCAGGCGCTGCGACGCCATGGCGTCGAGATAGCACGAAGCAAGCCGCCCCAGGCCGCCGTTGCCCAGGCCAGCATCGGGCTCTATTTCGTAGAGATCCGACAGCTTTATACCGAACATGGACAGCGCCCGTTCGAACGTTTCTTCCAAATGCAGATTAAAAGCATTGTTGTGAAGCGACGTTCCCGGTAGGAATTCCATGGACAGATAATATACCTGCTTTTGTTTATGACCGTCTATTATATCGTGATTACTAACCCAAAGTTCGGACATGATATCCCTGAGCGCCCAGCATGTAGCCTTATACATCTGGCTGATGGAGGCAGCCTCCGGATCGCGTCCGTAATGCTTCAACAGCTTTTGTTCAATAGATACTGCAATTTCACTCGGTGTAAATGGTTTCAGCATCATCAACCTCCTGTTTTCATTTTTTAATGTTTAATGAAACAATTACCGTAGGGTGACGGCGTTTTCATAATAACATAAAACAGGCGCATTGCCTATATGCTGCGCCCATTTTTTCTAAAATTTTCGCTTTGCCGTTACAGCAGCGACTGATATAGGCAAACGTATTCTTTCGACGATTTTTTCCAGGAAAAATCGGACTTCATAGCGTTTTTCACGATTTTCTTCCACTGCTCCGGCTGCCGGTAGAAGGCGATGCCTCGCCGCACGGCATCCATCATATCCCAGGCATTGATCGAAGCAAACGTAATCCCGTTGCCCTTTTCTGTCTCGGGATTGTAAGCGGACACGCTGTCTGCAAGCCCGCCGGTCTCCCTGACGATGGGGATGGTTCCGTAGCGCAGGGCGATCATCTGTGCAAGTCCGCAGGGCTCGCTGATGGAAGGCATCAGAAACAGGTCCGCACCGGCGTAGATCCGGTTGGCAAGCGACCCAGCAAAGGCGGTTACCGCAGCCGCTCTTCCCTGATATGCCCACGCCTTGCCTTTAAAAAAGTTTTCGTAGCTTTCGCTGCCCGTTCCCAGGATAACCAGCTGCGCGCCTTCTTCCAATATGGTATCGTAGGCTTCGCGCACCAAGCCGATGCCCTTGTGCTCTACTAAGCGGCCCACCATGCCGATGAGAGGCGCAGACTCGTCCTCTGCAAGCCCCAGCTCCTTCTGCAGCGCTGCTTTATTCTTCGCTTTTTTCGAAAAGGTGCTGAGGGTATAGTTGGCCGCAAGTGTCTGATCTTTCGACGGATTGAACAGGCTCACATCAATGCCGTTGAGTATGCCCGAAAGCTTGTATTCATTTTCGCGGATAATATCCTGCAGCCCTCGCCCGTAAAACGGATAGAGGAGCTCCTGCGCATAAGTCGGACTGACCGTCGTCAGCTTGTCGCAGGCGACGATGGCCGCTTTCATCAGATTCAGATCGCCATCCATCCGCAGAAGCCCCGCATCGCGCCCGTCGATGCCGAACATGTCGCTGAGAAGCTCCATGCCGTACCTGCCCTGATATTCGATGTTGTGGATGGTAAACACCGTTTTGAACTTAGAAAAATACTCGTTACCCCTGTAGACGGTTTTTAGAAATACCGGAACCAGCGCTGTCTGCCACTCACTGCAGTGCAAAATCTCCGGCCTGTCTCCCGGCAGATGGGCAATGGAATCCAGCGCCGCTTTGGAAAACCAGGCAAAGCGCTCTGCATCGTCGTAGTAGCCATAGTAGCCCTCTCTGCGGAAATATTTCTCGTTGTCCAGGAAATAGAACCGCACGCCGTCGTGTTCCAGCTCAAACAGCCCGCAGTGCTCAATTCGCCAGGACAGGCCCACACCGTAGGCTTCGATAAACTTCAGGCGGTCGGCATAATTCTCTTTGATCGTCTGATACAGGGGCAGCATAACGCGCACTTCTACTCCCTGCTTTTGCAGCTCTCTGGGCAATGCGCCGATCACATCGCCCAGCCCTCCGCTCTTGGCAAAAGGAACCGCTTCACTGCTGATGAATAATACGTTCACTCGGTTCTCCTTCTCACTCTCATACAATGTTATCCATACGGTTTTTATACGATGCTCAGCTTTTCTACCACCACCGGATACGTCTCGTGGCCCACAAGCTGGCGGTTTTCCCTGACGATGACATCCTTATCCAGAATGACGTGATCCAAGACTACATTTTGCATGATCTCCGTATTCTGCATGACGATGCTGTTTTTTACTACAGCTCCCCTGCCGATGCGCACACCGCGGGAGATGATAGAATTCTCCACCGTACCCTCAATGCGGCAGCCATCGGCCAGGATGGAATTTACCACCTGGCAGCCTTCGCAGTACATGACGGGAACGCTGTCCTTGATCTTGGTATAGATTGGATGTTCAAAAAACTTATCCCGCATATCCTTTTCCAGAAGTTTCAGGTTCGCTTTCATGTAATCGGTTACGCTGCTGATTTCCATCAGGTATCCCTTGTATTCGTAGCCCAGGATGTTCAGCGTGCCGGCAAGGCGCTTGAGAATCCCCTCGTAGAAATCGTATTCCTGATAGGACATGGCATCTGCCACCAAGGATTCCAGCAGGGATTTTTTAATGATGATAACGCCGATGCCCCAGGCCACCTCCTGGGGAGAAGTGTCGTCGGTATTGTACTTCAGATCGTAAATCCGTTCGTGCTCATCCATCTGGAAGACGACGACACCGGAAGGCACGATCTTGCTGCCGTTCATCGAACGGGTATAGACGACGGTAATGTCCGCGTGTCGGTCGATGTGGCTCTGAATCACGTGGTTAAAATCCATGCTGTACAGCGTTCCCGAGCCGGAAATCACCACATACTCCGCCATGGAACGGCGGATGGAATGCATGTTAGTAGCCAGCGCCTCCACATCACCCCGGTACATGCTGGAATTGACGGACATCTGCGGGCTAGCATAGGGCGTCAGCACCCGCAGGCCGCCGTTTTTACGGGTTAAATCCCATTCCTTGCCCGCGCCCACGTGGTCCATCAGCGAATGGTAATTGCTCTTCGTAATGATAGAAACGTCGGTAATGCTGGAATTGACGAAATTGGACAAAAGCACATCGATGATTCTGTACTTTCCTGCGATGGGCAGGGAGGCCAGCGTCCTCGGCTTGGTCAGCTCGCGCAGATTTTCTCTGTGAGTATAGGAAAAGATAAGACCTAACGTATTCATATTACTCCTCCGTTTCGCCGGCTTCTGCCGTAATGCTCTCAGAAACGACAGCCCCTGCGGGAACCACCGTGCCCTCGGCGATGGACAGCTTCTGCCCCACCACGGTAATGGGCTGGTGCTCTCCTGCCTTCAGCGGCTTTTTATTGTAACCCACCTCTGCATTTTTCCCGATTTTGACAGCGGATGCCACGATGGAGTATTCTACCGCCGCTCCCTGCCCGATGACGCAGTCAGGCATGATGATGGAATTGCTGATGACAGCGCCCTCTTCCACCGTAACTCCCGGAAAGATGATGCTGTTTTCTACCGTTCCGCAGATGGTACATCCTTCCGTGATGAAAGAATTTTTCAGCACAGCGTTTCCGTTCACAAACTGCGGCGGCAGGTTGCCGTTGCGGGAATAGATCTTCCACGGCGGGTCGTTGAGGTTGATGGGCACGTTGGGATTGATCATATCCATGTTGGCTTCCCACAGGGATTCCACCGTACCTACATCCTTCCAATAGCCCTTGAACTCGTAAGCGTAAAGGTTTTTCTGGTCATTGAGCATGGCGGGAATCACGTCTTTTCCGAAGTCGTTGCTGGAATTGGGATTTTCCTCGTCCTTAATCAGGTATTCCCGCAGCTTATCCCAGGTAAAGATGTACACGCCCATGGAGGCCAGGTTGCTCTTCGGTTCTGGTGGTTTTTCCTCGAATTCATAGATGCGCATCTGGTCGTCGGTGTTCATGACGCCGAAGCGCGAAGCCTCCTCGATGGGCACCTGAAGCACAGCGATGGTGCAGTCTGCATTCTTTGCGCGGTGATAATCCAGCATCATCTTGTAATTCATCTTGTAAATGTGATCGCCCGATAAAATTAGCACGTACTCCGGATTGTACATTTCGACGAAATTCATGTTCTGATAGATGGCATTGGCTGTTCCCTTATACCATTCCCCCACTTTTCCATGCACATAAGGCGGCAGGATGCTGATGCCGCCGTAAAGGCGGTCCAGGTCCCAGGGCTGCCCGCTGCCGATATAATTGTTCAGCTCCAGCGGCTGGTACTGCGTCAGCACGCCTACTGTATCTATGCCGGAATTTACACAGTTGGACAGCGGAAAGTCGATGATCCTGTACTTTCCGCCAAAGGGCACTGCGGGCTTGGCCACAGAGTTGGTCAAAACCCCCAGACGGCTTCCCTGGCCGCCCGCCAAAAGCATTGCAATCATTTCTTTCTTCTTTGTGAAACCCATAGTAATACCTCCGGTATTCTTCCGTTTTTCAACGCTTTTATATCAATTAAGAAGCTTGGTATCCGAAGCGCTCCTTACCCTTCCGCACTGTCTTATTTCTGGTACGCCTTCAACACTAAAACGGAAAGCGGCGGAATATCCACGGCAATCGACCATTCTCTGCCATCGTGCTCTGCCTGTTCGGCGCGAACCCGCTTTATGGTATCGCCGCGGCCTCCATAAGCTTCTTTATTCGAGTCGAAGATCGGTTTATATACCCCCTTTTTATTAACGCCTACCCGGTACTTGCTTCGCAGCACCGGGGCGAAATTGCAGATGACCGTCAGCTCGTCGCCCTCGCTGTTGCTCCGGATAAACGTATAGATATTATTCTGGTTGTCGTCGGGATTGATCCAGGAAAATCCCTCCCAGTTGTCGTCCAGCTCCCAGAGCTCGCTGTGGCTCTTGTACAGGCGGTTTAAGTCCTTGACATATTTCTGGAACTTAGCGTGCATCTCAAATTCCAGGAGGTTCCAGTCCAGTTGCCCCTCGTAGTGCCACTCGTTAAACTGTGCCAGTTCGCCGCCCATAAACAAAAGCTTTTTTCCGGGATGCGTCATCATGTATCCGAGATAGGTGCGCAGGTTGGCAAACTTATCCTCGTATTCGCCGGGCATCTTGTTGATCAGCGAACCCTTCATATGTACCACTTCGTCGTGGGATAAGGGCAGAATAAAATTTTCCGAAAACGCATAGGTCAGAGAAAACGTCATCATATTGTGCTTGTACTGCCGGTACAGGGAGTCGGTCTTCATATACGTCAGCGTATCGTTCATCCAGCCCATGTTCCACTTGAAATTAAAACCGAGCCCTCCTGTGTCGGCGGGTTTTGTTACCATGGGCCAGGCCGTGGATTCCTCGGCGATCATCAGCACGTTGGGAAAGCTGCGAAATACCGAAGCGTTCAGCTGGCGCAAAAAGTCGATAGCTTCCAGGTTTTCGTGACCGCCGTGCTGATTGGGCCTCCACTGGCCGTCGGGCCGTCCGTAATCCAGATACAGCATGGATGCCACCGCATCTACCCGCAGGCCGTCGATGTGGAATTTGTCCAGCCAGAACATAGCGTTGGAGATGAGAAAGCTCTTGACCTCGTTTCTGCCCCAGTCAAAGACCATGGTTCCCCATTCCTTGTGCTCGCTTTTCAGCGAATCCTGGTATTCGTAGCAGGGCGAACCATCAAACCGGTACAGGCCCGCAGCATCTCTTGGAAAGTGCCCGGGAACCCAGTCTAAAATTACGCCAATGTTCTTTTTGTGGCAGGCATCGACAAAGGCCATAAAGTCCTTTGGCGTACCGTAGCGGCTGGTCGGTGCATAATAGCCGATGATCTGGTAGCCCCAGGAGCCGTCGAAGGGAAACTCCGCCACCGGCATCAGCTCGATGTGCGTATATCCCATCTCCTTGACATAAGGAATCAGTTCTTCCGCCATCTTGACGTAATCAAAGGTATTGCCGTCGGGATACGTCCGCCAGGAGCCCAGATGTACCTCGTAGATATTGACAGGCGTTTTGTAGGGGACGGCCGCCTTCCACTTTTTATCTTTCCAGCGGTATCCTTCCAGGTTGTAGACCTTGGAAGCGGTCCCCGGCCGGGTTTCCATGTGGTATCCGTAGGGGTCGCACTTGTCGTAGCGGTTATTTGCCGCATCCCGCATGGAATACTTGTATGCGGTGTATTCCTCAAGCTCCGGTACAAACAGCTCCCATATCCCCTGCTCAGTCAGCTTTTTCATCGGGTGACTGTCCTCCCATTGGTTGAAATCGCCGATCAGATAGACCTCCGCTGCGTTGGGAGCCCAAACGCGAAATACATATCCCTTCCTTCCTTTTTTTGTCTCCGGATGGCAGCCCATCAGTTCGTAGGCCCGCTCCGCTGTTCCCTGGTGAAAAAGATACACAGGCAATTCTAATTTCTTTTCCATTGATATTCCTCTTTTCTCTTTTCAGAGCCGGTTTCTTATTTTGATTCTACCACAATAATTGTCAGAATAATAGCAAATCATGTCGGACACAACCAAAAAAACGAATTTTTTTTAGTGAAAATCCGTTTTCTTTTTCGCATTTTGCTCATTTTTTTGTGGTTTTTTTTGTTTTTGCAAGAACTATCCATAATTTCTCGATGAATCTGCGCTAAATTTCGTAAAATTTATCAATTTCACAAATCTACCATAAACGAGCAAAAGGCGGATGCAAACACGTGGATTCTTCGTGCTTGCACCCGCCTCTCTTAGAGGTCTTGTTCGTTATTCGTTCAATAACCGGAACATAACAGTCGCCTTGAACAGGTCTCCGTCTACCGTCAGGGTAAAGCGGCCGTTCTGCAGACTGGTCAGATCCTTGGCAATGGAGAGCCCCAGGCCACTGCCCTCAGTGCTGCGGGAGTCGTCTCCCCGCTTAAATCGCTCCATCAGCTCATCCGCCGGAATGTTCAGCGGGTATTTCGAGATATTTTTTACATCGAAAGCTGCATACACCGTCCCCTCATCGTCCATCTCCTGGCGCAGGTCCAGATACACCCTGGTGTTTTCCATCGCATATTTCAGCAGATTGCCGAAGAGGTTTTCAATCACCCGCCACAGCAGCTGTCCGTCAGCCATAACGTAGTATTTTTCCTGCGCGGCATTGAATATCACCTGAAATCCCTTCTGCGCAAAGCGGTCCTGATATTCGCCAAGGCCCTGGCTGATGAGAGAGCTCATCTCCACCTTTGTCAGATGCACCGGCATGTCGCCGCTGGAAGCCTTTGCCGCCTCGAACAGATCCTCGCACAGCTTCTTTAAGCGCATGCTCTTCTCATCTAAAATCTCCAGATACCGCGGCGCGTTTTCGCTTTCTAAGCCCTCCTTTTTCATCAGGTCGATGTAGCTGATAATGGAGGTCATGGGCGTTTTCAGGTCGTGGGATACGTTGGAGATCAGCTCGCTCTTCATGCGCTGGTTTTTCAGCTCCTGCCGGACGGCAAGCTCCAGCCCGTCGGAAATGTCGTTGATTTCCGCCGCCAGCTGCTGAAATTCCCCCTTGGGATTTCCTTCGATGGGAATGCGGTAGCCAGCGTTGCCCGAACGGATCTCCGCCACGCCCTGGCGGATGGCCTCGTACTGCTTTACGCATTTTGCCCCTAAGACGATCAGAATGCCGGCCATCAACGGCATGGCGACAACTGTTGCGCACAGAAGACAGGCGCCGATAATCAGAAGGACTAACTTGCGCATGGCGCTTCCGCCGTAGTATACTTCCTTCAATCCCTGGAACAGCCAGGAAAACAGGCGGAAGATCAGGAAGGTGGCGAAAAACTGCTTTGCCTTGATCTTTCGCACCAGACAGAAGAACAGCGTCATCGCCGCCAGGCTGACAGCGCAGATACCTGCCATACATAAACTGTAATGCACGGTAAATCCAGTTTCGTACCAATAATACTCGCCGTTCCACCAGTAGCCGTAATTGATGCACTCGCTCATCATAAACACGCCGAAAAACAGCAAAGATACCATGGCTGCTAAAAACAGCTCTGTAGGCCAGCGGTCTATCCCGCCTAAGACGACAGCTCCTTGTTCGTTTTTCCGCCCGGTAATGACAATGGTCAGAATCATAACCACCAGCATCGCTGCCCCGCAGATGGCTGCACCCAGCAGGTAATGCGTCAGCGTCTGGTGCACCTGAACAAAGGCTTCGCTCTGTTCTGCCACATATTCTTCTCGCAGTCCTACGAAATAATACACGTCGCTCTGTTCTATTGTAGAGTCGATTTCTTTGATATTCCAATACATCTGCTTTGCCCAGTGCTCCACCCTCTGGGAAAGTGAGGACGAAGCCCCATTCAGCCCGATAAACTGCAGGGAATCCGGCGTGCCGCTGATGGTGGCGGCAAAGCCGCTTTCTCCCAGCTGTTGATAGGCCGCACTGTCGTAGCGGTAATCCTTAATCCGGAAGGAAAACCCCATCTGCTCCCCGCGGCCATCCAGCTCCATGTACCCCAGCGTCTCGTTCAGGTTCTCCTCAAACAACTCCCACATGTCTTGCGGCGTTTTCGGCACGTTCTGCACCTGTCCGGCATAATTAAATGTACCGTCATCCGTCTCTACACTCTCTATAATGTAGGCTTCGTCTTCGTAGTACCATCCCTCGTAAACGGAGTTTTCGCAGCGGCTGCTCAGTTCATTAAACAGATTTTCCATCTCGTGTTTCATTTCGCCGCTTTCCTCATACGTTCCGCCCTGCAGAATCCGTTCGCTGAAATCCGACCGGTCCAAAGCGATTATACTCTGCATCAGACAGTGAATGAGAGCCGCAAAGCAGAGAGCACAGACGGGAATGAGTATGATCTGAGCGACTCTTTTATTTAAGTTTTTCAATTTTGTATCCAATTCCCCACACCACCTTTAAATATCTGGGTTCTTTCGGATTGATCTCGATTTTCTCGCGAATCCTCCGAATATGCACTGCTACGGTATTTTCGGGGCTGTAGGCCGTCTCCTTCCAGACAGCTTCGTAGATCTGCTCCATGGAAAATACCTTTCCTGCGTTGGCAGTCAACAGCCGAAGAATACCGTATTCGATTGGTGTAACGGGAACCTGTTCTCCATCCAGAGTAATGGACTTCTGCTCATCGTCTACGATCAGCCCGCCGGAGCGGAACACGCCGACCTTTTTTTCCATGCTGCCCAGGTTGACATAGCGGCGCAGCTGGGATTTTACCCTGGCGATCAGCTCCAGCGGATTGAACGGTTTGGTAATGTAGTCGTCCGCTCCTACATTCAGGCCTGTGATTTTGTCATAGTCCTCGGATTTGGCTGAAAGCATGATGATAGGGATGTTTTTATCCTCCCGAATCCGCATGGTGGCGCGCATTCCATCCAGCTTCGGCATCATAATATCCATCAGGATCAGATGAATTTCCTCTCTCTCCAGCAGATTCAGCGCTTCCAGCCCATCGTAGGCTTTGTATACCTCATACCCCTCGTTTCTCAAATACACCTCGATGGCGCCTACGATCTCCTTGTCGTCGTCACAAACCAGAATGTTCATTTTTATGCTCCTTTTCCCTGTAATAAAACAGGCATTCCCTTTACACTACTTGAGAATACCTGAAATTTCTTAACAACGCTTCTACCCTTTTCTTACAAAATTCTTACGAGAAACCGACAAATCCTTACGCTTCTCGATTCAGCCGCACGTATTCAGCGCGCAGCATGGACATCAGCTTGAGATTGAGGTAGCGGCCATCCTTTTTCCCCGCGTGGCGCGCCTCTCCCTCGTACTGAAACCCCAACTTCTGGTACAGGGCTGCTGCCCGCTGGTTGGCCGGAACGTGATCCAGCGTTACGCGCTCCATGTGCAGGTTGAAAAAGCAATACTGCAGCAGGCAGCGCAGCGCCTCCTCGCCGTAGCCCTTTCCCCTCATCTCCTCGTCTGCGATGTAAATTCTCGTAATGTCCAGCGAATCGTAGTGCGTATCTATGCGCGAAAGCCAGATGCGGCCGATGGGCCGGTTGCCTTCTTTTAGTACGATGGTAAACTGCTTCATGTCCGGCTCGACGCTGCGCAGGATAAATTCCTGTACCACCTGATTGTAATCCCGGTCCTGATCCATGGTAAACCACTGATTGACGCTCTCCCTTGCCTCCCACTGCGCAAAGAGCACGCAGTCTTCGATCAAGGACTGCCGAATAAGCAAGCGATTGGATTCCATTGTCCTCCTCCTTTTGCATGCAGCTGCTCTATACCTGCGGCATCCGCCATCCGTTACAGATAACGGCGAAAGCGGACGAAAATCCGCCCCTTTTTTGTCGTCTGCCCCACCTGCGAAAGCAGAACTTTTCCCTTTCCCCGCCACACCAGGCGGCATCCTTTCCCCACGGCAGCATCTGGCTTTTCCGCAGCCGCCCCGTCCGCAAAGACCAGCCCGGCCCGGATGGCATCTGCCGCCCGGGAGCGCGGGGCGCGGAAGCCTGCGGCGATGAGATTGTCCAGCCGCAGCGACGCCACCGTATCGGTGAATTCTTCGAACCGGATCTGGCTGATGTCGATATCGCTCACGGGATGCAGCTGCACCTGCAGAGGCGTTCTGCCCGCCTGGCTGTAGTTTTCGTGCAAAAACCGCCCCATCGCCTGTTCGACGACAATATCGCATCCATCCGGCCGGACTAAAATATCGCCGATGGGGGCTCTCTTTATGCCAAGCCCCAAAAGCGAACCCAGATAATCCCCATGGGAGAGCTCTATCCGGCCGCTGTGCGAGGCCCGCAACAGCGTGAGCGGCTCATCCTGCGGATTGTCCGCAAACCACGACAGTTCCGGACTGGCACCATCCCACGGCACATAGTCGGGAAAAAACGCGCAGAGCCGGCGCTCGGCCTCCTCATACCCGCCATACAGGGCAAATCGCTGCACGCCGTTTTGCGCGCACCACTGCCTGGCCATGGCCTGCTGCCGCAGATCCAGAAAGCCGGTGGACGAAATCATGCCCCGGCTTTCGCACTGCCTGGCTTTATCGGCCAGAAACGAAAGCAGCATCCGGTCTTCTTTTATCATACGCCCTCCTTTGGGATGCGGGGCAAATGCTGCCACAGCTGCTCTGGCCGCTCAATTACGGCGTCAGCGCCGGCTTGCAAAAGCTCCTGCCTTCCCCGAAAGCCCCAGGCAGCGCCCACGCAGAACATGCCCGCATTTTTTGCCGTCTGCACATCCACGTCGGAATCGCCCACGTAAATGGCATCTTCCTTTTGGCAGCCAAAGCGCGCAAGGACTTCGTTGATGCCGTCGGGCGCCGGCTTTTTCCGTACCTTCTGGCTTTCGCCGATGGCTTCATCCAGCAGGCCGCTGAAATAGAGATCGGCCAGCTCTCTGACCGCCCCGTCGTATTTATTGGATATGACGGCGGTGCGAAAACCCCTCTCCTTCAGCTGGGAGAGCAGCTCGAAAACGCCGTCGTAGGGCTTCGTCTTGTTGGTTTTATTGATCTCGTAGTGCGCCTTAAAGCGCTGCAGCGCCTCCTCCACCAGAGGTGCGGCGGGCTCATCGCTTTGCGGTATGGGATCGAGCCTGCCGGAAAGCGCCCTGCGCATCAGGTTTCTTACGCCGTTGCCCACGTAATACCGATATTCTTCCAGGCTGTGCTGCGGCCTGTCCATGGCGCGCAGCGCAAAGTTGGCGCTGTCGGCCAGATCTTCCAAAGAATTTAACAGCGTGCCGTCCAGGTCGAACAGCACGGCAGTCGTCTGATTCATAGTTTCGTACCCCGCAATACCGTAACTCCCGCGCCCTGCATAAGACCTCTGGGCCTTTGCGAAAAGCGCAGGGAAACATTCGTTCCTTTTCCTACTCCATTTTGCCACATCTGAATGGATTCTTCAAGTGTTTTCCTGCTTTTCCATCCCGCTTTTCCCTGGCTTTAACCCGGATGCAAAAGGCAGCCGCAGGCAGGATGAAAATGCGGAGGACGCATGCTGCAGCCCTCCGCGCTTGTTTTCTTTTTCTGTTTTCCTACCGGCTACCTGTTCTGCAGCAGCTCGCCCTTGAAGTACACGTACAGCGGCAGCTGTTTCATCGCGTAAATATCCTGATCCGGCTTTCCTTCGACGATGACAAATTCAGCGTTCTTTCCCTTCCGGATGGTGCCCTTCCTGTCGGCAAGACCCGCGATTTCCGCGCTGTATTTCGTTGCCTGAAGCAGGATGTCCAGCGTATCGAAATCGAACCATTCCCTGCGCGCATAAAATTCCATTCCCGGATGAAGACAGAAATTTTTTCTGTCGATATCCGAGCCAAAGCCCATCTTCAATCCCGCGCGGTATGCCCGGTTGACGCACTCTTTTTCCATGGCTTCGTATTTTTTGCTCTTGTCCACAGCGTCGTCAGACAGGGTATCGCCGCTGTCGTCGATGCAGGCAAGGCCGATGGCTGCCGTGGGCACCAGATAGGTCTGGTCGGTATTCAGCAGCATCCCGATGGCCTCTTCGTCGATAAAGCTGCCATGCTCAATGGTGCGCAGCCCGCAGCGGATCGCGAGCTTAATTCCCTCGGCGCCGTGGGCATGCCCCATGACGTAGCTACCCTTCAGCTGCGCCACGCGCACCGCCTCGCGAAGTTCGTCTTCTGTCGCAATCACATCGCCAGGGTTTCCAGCTTCGTTTAAGTAAGCGCCCGTCACCATGTATTTGATTACGTCGTTTCCCAGCTCAAACTGGCGGCGGCAGGCTTTGCGCACTTCGAAGGGGGAGTCCGCCGGGCAGTAGAGAGACGAAAAGGTCTCGTTTCCCACCTCTGTCGGCGTAAGGATCTCGCCGGAGGAAATGATATCGGGAATGCAGATCGTCTTGCGATTCGCCGCTTTTTTCAGCCCTGCCGTTACGTTAAAGGGCCCGCCGGCATCGCGCACGGTGGTGTAGCCCTGCTTCAGATACTCCCTGGCAAAATCGTACATTTCAAAGCAGCTGTCCACGCAGGAGCGGTTTCTCAGCTCTTTGAAGTCCAGATCTGTCAGGCACAGGTGCGCGTGCAGGTCGAAAAATCCCGGAAGCAGCGTCTGATGCCCCGCATCGACTGTGGGGATTTCCCCGGCATCAATGCTTCCCGGTGCAGCAATCTCCGCGATGATGTCGTTATCATCGACCAGAATATCCGCAAATTCTCCCTCATACCCCTCGGTCAGCGCACCGACCAGCCTGCAATTTTTAAATAAAATCATCGTTTCTGCCTCCCTTTTTCTTGGTGTTCTATCATTTATCATACGCAAATATTCAGATAAATCAAGTGCCATTCTTCCGGTATGTCTATAGGCCAAATTTTTTTTGGCCCTGTCATCTTAAAATTTTTGGCACTTTTCAAAAAAATATAATGCACTATAATAATATAAATGGTAGTTTTACCATTGGATTTTACCGCATTTTTATCTTAATAACAGGAGGCAATGTATGGAAAAGAAAAAGAAAAAATTTGAACCAAACGCTTTCGTTATCATTTTCTGCATTATGATTTTCTGTGCGATCCTGACCTGGATCATTCCCGCCGGCGCCTTTGACCGGGCGCTGGACGAGGCGACGGGCAGAGAGCTGGTCGTTCCCGGTACATACCACCAGGTGGAAAGCACCCCTGTAGGCATCTGGCAGCTGTTCACTTCGTTCTTTGACGGATTCGTCGATGCTGCGGACATCATGTTCTTCATCGTCTTTGCGTCGTCTTACGTGTACGTGCTGACCAAGAGCAACGCGCTCAACGCCATGACCGGCGCGATCCTGAAGAAAATCGGCAATCACGACAACCTGCTGATCCCCATCTTCATCACCTTTTTTGCCATCGGCGGAACTACCTTCGGCATGTTCGAAGAAACGTATGCGTTAATCCCCGCGTTTATCGTAATCTCCATTACGCTGGGCTATGACCGCATCGTGGGCGGCGCCATCGTCTACTTAGGCGTATCCACCGGTTTCTCCGCTGCCATCTTAAACCCCTTCACCATCGGCGTAGCTTCGGCCGTAGCGGATGTGCCTCTGATCGAAACAAAGATCACCATCTTCCGCTGCGTGGTATTTGTCGCCTTCCTCGCTTTAAGCATCGGCTACACCATGAATTACGCCAACAAGATTAAGAAAGACCCCACCAAGAGCATCCTCTACGGTCACAAGGAAGACCTTACGGGCCTGATGACCAGAGAAGAATGTATGAGCATTGAATTTACCACTGCACACAAAATCTCCATGGCCGGCTTCGTGCTCCTGATCGCCATTTTGGTATGGGGCATTATCAAGCAGGGCTGGTGGTTCAGCGAAATCGCTTCTCTGTTCTTCATCTTTATGCTGATCACCTCGTTTATCAACAGAATGGGCCTCAATGAAATCGCAGAAACCTTCGTAGAATCCACCAAAGCTACTATGTACGGCGTGCTTCTGGTCGGCTTCTCCCGCGGTATTTCCATGGTTATGGGCGCAGGCGGCATCATCGACACCGTCGTATACGTCCTGGGCAATATGGTCAGCACCCTGCCCACAGCCCTCACCGGCATCGGCATGCTGATCGTTCAGAACCTGATTAACTTCTTTATCCCCTCTGGCTCTGGCCAGGCAGTCGTTATGATGCCTATCATGGCTCCGTTGGCCGACGTCGTTGGCATGAGCCGCGAAATGTCCGTCGTTGCTTACCAGTTCGGCGACGGCTTCTCCAACATGATCTGGCCCACCGCTGTCGCAACGGAATGCGGCATCATGGGAATTTCCCTGGGTGCATGGTACAAATTCATCCTCAAGCTGTTCGGCCTGATGTTTGTTCTGCAGTGCATCCTGATGGTTGCTGGCGTTCTCATCGGTCTCTAATATAACATCAGCCCGTTTTCAGACAACCATTTTACTCGTATTGCGAGTAGCTTTGGAGCTGCGGATACCAGCGATAGAACCGCCGGAGCGCAGCTCCTTTTTTCTACCGTATTTGCATCTCACCCGCGGACAGCTAAAGGCAGGCCGAAACATGAATATCAAAATCAACAGAAACAGCGAAACTGCGATTTACCTGCAAATTAAAGGGTCGATCCAAAACCTGATCGCCTCCTCAGAGCTTGCTCCCGGCTACAAGATGCCTTCGGAGCGCCGGCTTGCGCAGGAGCTTTCGGTTCACCGCAACACCGTGGTAAAAGCCTACAGCGAACTGATCGCTGAGGGCTACCTCTACGCCTCCCGACAGGCTCCCCGGGGATATTTCGTAAAGACGCCCCAGGCCGCACAGACCTTCAGCGGCCGGTTTTTCCCGCTGGAAAAAAAGATGCTCTACGATTTTAACGAGCGGGAGAAATTTTTTCTGGACATCTTCTACAACTCCGTGCATCAGGAAAGCGGCTGCCTCGGCGGCATTGTCATGGACCGCTGCGCCTATCCCACGGAACAGATGGAGGAAATCGCCTCCCGCATGGTTTACAGCAGTGCAGACGAAACCCAGCGGCTGAAAAAAAACATCTGCAAAATCCTTTCCGGCGAAAATATATACGTCAATCCCCGGAACATCCAAATCGTATCCGAGACCAACCAGGCGCTCAATTACCTGATGGCTCTGTTTCTTCACCAGGGGGACTGCATTTTGGTGGAAGAGCCCATTACGCCGGACAACGTCTCTTTATTCCGCCAGAAGGAGCTGCAGCTGGTTACGGTTCCGATGGAGGCTGACGGCATGAACCTCTCCGTCCTGGAGGCGCTCATTCACAAGCACCATCCCAAATTCATCTACACCATGCCCAGCTATCACAATCCCACGGGCATTACCATGTCACTGGAAAAGCGCCTCCGCCTGCTGCAGATTGCTCAGGCCTGCAACATCCCCATCATCGAAGACGACTGCCTGAGAGAATTCCGCTACACCGAGCACCGGTTGCCCAGCCTCTATTCGCTGGATTCCCACAAATCCGTGGTCTATCTGCACTCCTTTACCCTGTCCTTTCCCTACGAGATTAAAACGGGGTATATCCTGGGGCCTTACGATCTGGCGGAGCGCCTGGGCTACTGCATTATGGTAAATGAAACCAGCGTGGGAAACCTGGGTCTCTATCTTCTAAACGAATACATCGAACGGGGTCTGTTTTCCAAGCATCTGAGCTGGCTTGCCCAACACTACCGGGCCAAGCGCGACCTCCTCCTTTCCGAGCTGGAGGGGCTTCGCAACCTGGGCCTCTCCTGGGAAACGCCCCAGGGCGGCCTTTTGGTGTGGTGCTCGCTGGACGAGAGCATCAAGGAACGCCAGCTGTGTTCCATCGCCTCCCGCAAAGGGCTTCTGATTATGCCCGGCTTTCTCTTCTATCCTTACGGCTATCTGGGAGCAGGCCACATCCGCCTGTGTTTTTCCAAGGGCAGCGATGAGGAAATCCGCCGCTGCGTGGCCCTGCTAAAAGAATCCCTGCTGGAGTGCAAAAGGGCAGGCAGTACAGGCGATCCGGAGGCATAGCCTCAATCGTCTCAATAACCGCAAACATCTGCACAGCAACAACAGTTATCACAACAGAAAGGAATCGAACGAACATGAGTAAGTTTACTGAATTCAGACGTGAGTTTCACAAGTTTGCAGAAAACGGCTGGCGCGAGATCCGCACCAGCGCCAGAATTGCCGAAATCCTCACCGGCATGGGGTATCAGTGCCTTATGGGCCCCGACGTGGTAAACACAGACAGCATCGTATCTTTTGTGCGCCCCACGCAGGAGGAAATGCAGGAGTGCAAAGAGCGCGCTGTCGCACAGGGAGCCGACCCGGCGTTTGTGGAGCGCACCTGCGGCATTCCCGGCGTCATCGCCGAATTCGATACCGGTACAGAGGGGCCTGTCACCGCTTTCCGCTTCGATATCGACTGCCTGCCTTACGACGAACCCCAGACGCCTGGTTACCGCCCCTTCGACGAAGGGTATATCTCCTGCAACCCCGGAGCGGTCCACGCCTGCGGCCACGATGCGCACACCGCCATGGGGCTTGGAATCGCCAGCGCCCTGGCAGAGCGTAAAGAGCAGCTTACGGGGAAAATCCGCCTGATCTTCCAGCCGGCGGAAGAAACCTTCGGCGGTGCGCTTTCCATCGTGGATAAGGGGCATCTGGACGATGTGCAGAATTTCATCGCCATGCACGTGGCCTTAAGTGCGGAGAACCGCCCCCTGCCCTCACACACCATCTGCTGCGGCTGCAAGGATTTTCTCAGCGACCGCCAGCTGGATGTTACCTTCCACGGAAGGGCTGCCCACCCTTGCGGCGCTGCACAGGAAGGTAAAAATGCGCTCCTGGCCGCCTGCTCTGCCGCTCTCAGCCTGCATGCCATCGCCCCCCACGAACAGGGACTTACCCGCGTTAACGTAGGAATGCTTCAGGCGGGAATCGCGCCCAACACCATCGCGCCCAACGCCCTGATGCAGATCGAATACCGCGGAGAAACCCCCGACATCTGCGAATATCTGGGAAAACGCGTCTTCGACATCCTGGATGGAACCGCCCGCGCCTACGATTTAACCTATACCTTCGACGACTACGGCGAAGTTCCTGTAGGGAAAAGCGACGATGCCATGATGGAGATTATACAGAGAGCAGCGCAGAAAGTGCCCTGGTTCGAAACGATTTACTTCGAAGGAAACGTAGGCGGCACCGACGACGCCGCTGCCATGATGACCCGCGTGCAGAAAAACGGCGGCATCGGCGCCTACATCGGCATCGGCACCGATACGACGCAGCCGGTTCACAACGCGGAATTCGATATCGACGAAGACTGCATCGACGCTGCCATCGAGCTGTGCATGCACGCCCTGAGAGAAATCCACGGAAAATAAAAAACAAGCCATAAGGTCTATAAAAAAATAAAACCCCCGCTTCTGCCGGATGCGATGCTCCAGAAAAAGCGGGGGTTTGCTTTATTATTTTGTGCCTGATTCTATGCGTTCCCCTGCGGAAGCCTGCACGTTCTCTTCGATTTCATCGTCGTCGTGGATGGTGGTCGTTAAATCCAGCCGTTCAAACCCCTCTCCGATGATTTCAGAGGCGGAGGACAGGACGATAAATGCCGAAGGATCGTACTTGTGTATGATGGATTTTAATTTCGGGACCTCGTAGGGCTTTAGAACCACAAAGAGGATTTCCTTTTTCCCGCGGGAATACAGGCCCTTTCCTTCGATCAGCGTCGCTCCCCGGCCCATGTCCTCGAGGATTGCTGCAGCGATTTTATCCTGGTTGCGATTGGCAAAGATGTAAAATACGCTGGCCCTGTTAAAGCCGCTGTTGAGCTTGTCCGTTACGATAGATGCCACCGCAATGGCCAGGATGGCGTAGATTCCGGATTCGATGTTGCGGTAGACTACCATGGCCATCACTACGATAGAACCGTCGATTATCATAAGCATCTGCCCGATGCTGACAGCCTTGAATTTCGTAATCACCAGCTTGGCGAGAAGATCTGTTCCCCCTGCGGAAATCCCGGCGCGCGCCGACAAGGAGGCTGCGCATCCATACAAGAGGCCGCCACAGACCACTGCAACGATCTTATCCTCGCTTAAGCAGGGTAAAAACGCCGTTGCATCTACAATGAGGGAATACAGGCCTACCATAACCATGGAGATGAGCACGTAGCGCTTTCCCTTGATGGTAATGCCCCACAAAACGATGGGGATATTGAGGATAAACACCGTCAACCCTACGGGAACCGACAGAAAATAGTTCAGAACAGTACCGATGCCGGCCAGCCCGCCCGCGGCGATATTATTATCGACATAAAACAGATTGAGAGCCAGCGCATACCCTACGTTAGCCAGCAAAAGATATCCGAGCTGCTGCCCGGAAATTCCCACCTTTTTTAACGGCGACATGTCTTTCATCGTCAGACCTCCTTTCGAATATCTCCACTATAGCGCAATCCCACAGGCTTTGGAAGTGCCAAAAATTTTAAATTCCACCGTCCATAACCTCCGCTACGACAAGAGAAGCCCGATGAACTGCTCCGCTGTCAAATGATTGAAGTATTCGGAAATATCGAGGGAAGAAAGCGCACCGCACACCGCGTCGCGTTGAAGGGCAACGCCACAGAGCGCTGTTGCCAGCTGCCGCTTGTCGCCGTTTCCAAAATAGTCGCCGTAAACGTCGAAGCCTTCGATTACGCCCTTCTTTACGGTCAGCCGCAGCTGGATGTTTCCACATCCCTCAAAGCGCCTGCTCTTTTCCACCGTGCAGGCCGGGGAGTTTCCATAATTCCACTCCCAGGTGCGATAGCGGCGCCTTGCCAGCGTTTCGATCTGTTCTATATCCTGCTGCGTCAGCTCAAAGGGCTGTAACGGCAGTTCTTCCGATAGGTGAGCGATCAACAGGCGGCGAAATTCTTCGACGTCGACATCCTCTGCCACGCAGGGCCGGATATTGGCAACCCGGCTGCGAACGCTCTTTACGCCCTTGGATTGTATCTTCTCTGCCGAAACCCGCAGCGCCGACTCCACGGCGGACAAGTCGCTGTCGTACATCAGCGTGCCGTGGTGCATCACCCGTCCGCCCCTGAAATACTGGGAATTGCCGGAAAACTTGCGACCGTCGATGGTCATGTCGTTTCGCCCATTCAGTTCTGCCTTTACCCCCATTTTTTTTAGCGCCTTAATCACAGGACGGCAAAACCGCCCGAAGTCAAAGGCTTTTTTGCCGTCGTCTGTGATAAATGTAAAATTCAGATTGCCCAGGTCGTGATAGACGGCACCGCCGCCGGACAGCCTGCGCACCACGCGGATCTTCTTCGCTTCCACATATTCCCGGCAGATCTCAGCTTCTGTGTTCTGATGCTTGCCCACGATGATCGCGTTGTCGTTTTGCCACAGAAGGAAATACTCGTTCTCCCGGGGCAGGCAGTCGAAGACATACTGTTCCAGCGCCAGGTTAAAATAAGGGTCGGTGGTTTTTACATTGATAAATTTCATGGGCCGTCTCCTTCCTGCCAGGCCTCCGGGCAAAGGCTTTGCCGGGGAGGGTTCTACCGGGGCCGACGCTTGGGCGCAATGTGCGTGGCCATGCCCTCCACATCCTCCAGCGCCTCTAAAATCGCTTCGTTATAGGTGGGATGCGGATGGATGACGGCTGCCGCTTCTTTGGCAGTCAGTCCCTGCGTTACGGCCAGCGACAGCTCGCTGATCATATCGGAGGCATTGGCGCACATCAGCTGCGCACCGACGATGCGGCCGCTTTCCGCTTCGCAGACGATTTTTGCAAAGCCGCGCTCCTGTGCGGAAATCAGGCTGCGCCCGTTGGCCGAAGTAATGAATTTTCCGGTCGTTACGGCGATTCCCCGCTCCTTTGCCTGCTCTTCGCTTATGCCGCAGCAGGCGATTTCAGGGCTCGTATAAATGCAGGATGGCACGCAGTCCAGGCGCTTTTCCGGCGTCCGCCCAGCTATGATATCCACGGCGTTACAGGCCTCTGCTGCCGCGTAGTGAGCCAGCTGTACGCCGCAGCCCGCATCTCCGGCTGCGTAGATTCCGCAAACCGTCGTCATGTAATGTTCGTCGGTGACGATGCGCCCCCGTTGGGTGGCGATGGCAAGCGACGCATCCCACAGTCCCTCCGTAGCCGCGCGACGACCGGCGGCGATCAGAACGCCGTCGCAGGAGATCTCAACTTCGCCTTTTTTATCCTCGTAAACGACGGACAGCCCGCCGTCCTGCCTGCGGATTTCTTTGACCAGAGCTTTGGCAATGCACTCCACACCCTTTTTCTTTAGAATCATCTTCAGGTTCTGGGCGATCTCCTTATCCATATTAGCCAAAATCCGGTCCATGGCTTCCAGCACCGTTACCTTGCAGCCAAGGGCGGAAAAGACGCTGGCAAATTCCATGCCGATGACGCCGCCTCCCACGATTACAAGATGCTCGTATACCCGGGCCGCCTTGAGAATGTCGTCGCTGGTCATTACGCCGGGAAGCTCTACTCCAGGGATGGGCGGTTTCACCGCCGCCGAGCCGCAGGCGATGAGGATGTTTTCGCAGGACAGCGCATGGGAAGCGCCCTCTGCTGTTTCTACCTGCACGCTTTGCAGGGCCCCACTTTCCGTGATTTTCGCCCTGCCGCAGATCAAATCCACGCCGTTGGCTTTTAAAAGCTCCTCCACACCGCCCCGCAGCTGGGCGGAAACCTCATCCTTAAACTGATAAAACCGCTCGATATCAAAGGAAACGTTTTCCGCAGACACGCCGAAGCGCTGGGAATCGGCCGCGCTCTCAAAAGCGTGCGCGCACTGCAGCAGCGCCTTTGTCGGTATGCAGCCCCGGTTTAAGCAGGTGCCTCCGGCGGCAGCCTGCTCGACCACCGCCGTAGGAATACCGTATTTTGCGGCGCGAATGGCCGCCGTATAGCCCCCTGGTCCGGCACCGATGACGATCAGTCCGTACTGCTCCTTCATCGCGCCTCCTCCTTTTTTGCCTTTGCCTTGCTGGAGGACGCCTGGGCCGCATAATAGTTGATTCTGGGGTTTCTTGCCGCAGAGAGCTCATCCAGGCGGCGCACCGCTGCGCTGACCGGCGCCTCGTGCAGAGTGCCGGGCTCTTCGCAGGCCATGTCGTACAGCTTGCGGAAGGCCGCAACGGCTGCATCCAGCGTTTCTTTGGATTCGGTTTCCGTAGGCTCTACCATCAGCGCCTCGTGGACGATCAGCGGGAAGTACATGGTCGGCGGATGGATGCCCAGATCCAGAAGCCCTTTGGCAACGTCCATGGCAGAAACGCCGGTCTTATGCTTTAAGGGGCTAAGGTCCATGACAAACTCGTGCATACAGCGCTCGTCGTAGGCCATCTTGTAAATGTCTTTTAAGCCCTCCATCATATAGTTGGCGTTGAGGACAGCGTGCTTTGCTACCTCGGGAATTCCTTCTCTTCCCAGCATCATCACGTAGGTCAGCGCCTTGACCATCACCAGGAAATTTCCGTAGAATTCCTTGACCTTGCCGATGCTCTTCTCCGGCTGCTCAAAGCGCAGCGTTTCGCCCTCTGCTACATAAGGGGCGGGCAGGAAGTCCACCAGCAGCTGCTTGCAGCCCACGGGGCCCGAACCGGGACCGCCGCCGCCGTGAGGCGTGGAAAAGGTCTTGTGCAGATTCAGGTGAATAACGTCAAAACCCATGTCGCCGGGACGGACGATTCCCACCACGGCATTCAGATTGGCGCCGTCGTAATAGCAAAGGCCACCGGCCTCGTGGACGATCCGGGTGATCTCCAGGATGTTTTTATCGAACAGGCCCACTGTGTTGGGATTGGTCAGCATCAGGCCTGCCGTATCTTGCCCGCAGACCTCTCTCAGCTTCTGCAGATCCACGCAGCCATCTTCGCCCGAAGGGATGTTGACGACCTCAAAGCCGGCCATGGCAGCGCTGGCAGGGTTGGTGCCGTGGGCCGAATCGGGCACGATGATCTTCGTGCGCCTGGCATCGCCTCTGTCTTCGTGGTAGGCTTTGATTAAAAGCAGTCCCGTCAGCTCTCCGTGCGCACCCGCTGCAGGCTGCATGGTCATGGCATCCATCCCCGTGATTTCGCACAGATACTTCTCGGCGGTCTTCATGGCTGTCAGGCATCCCTGCACGGTATCTTCTTCTTGCAGCGGATGCACGCCGGCAAATCCGGGCAGCGCCGCAGTGAGCTCGTTGATTTTGGGGTTGTATTTCATCGTGCAGGAACCCAGAGGATAGAATCCGTCGTTGACGCCAAAGGTGCGCTTCATCAGCTGCGTGTAGTGGCGGCTCAGGTCGTTTTCCGACAGCTGCGGCAGCTTGGGCGCCTCTGCGCGGCATTCCTTCGGCATAACGATTTCCACGTCGCAGGCAGGAAGGATGCTCAGTGCCCTGCCCTCTCTGCTCTTTTCAAAAATCAGCTCCATCTCAGCCCACCTCCTTTAAGATGGCGACCACGCGGTCCATGTCCGCCTTTGTATTTTTTTCCGTGGTACACCATAAAATTTTATTGTCATCTAATGGCAAACCGCCTAATATTCCCTTGTCTGCCAGGGCATCCAGCGCTTTTTTTGCTCCGGAAGGTGCTGCAGTAACAAATTCGTTGAAAAATTCTCCCTGGTGCACCCGGGTATATCCGATCTTCGAAAGCTCCTTTGCCAGGTATGCGGCCTTCGAGGCGCTCTGCAGCGCCGCCTGGCGGATTCCCTCCGGCCCCATGGCAGCCATGTACACCGCTGCCGTCATAGCGCACAGCGCCTGGTTGGAGCAGACGTTGCTCGAAGCCTTTTCCCGGCGGATGTGCTGCTCTCTTGCCTGCAGGGTCAGCACGTAGGCGCGCTTCCCCTCCGCATCCGCTGTCTCGCCCACGATTCTTCCGGGGAGTTTGCGCATCATGTCGCTTTTGCAGGTCATAAAGCCCATGTACGGCCCGCCGAAGGAAAGCGGCATGCCCAGCGGCTGGCCTTCGCCTACAGCGATGTCCGCACCGCATTCGCCCGGCGTTTTTAAAATGCCAAGCGAGATGGGATTGACTCCTAAAATCAGCTTTGCCTTTGTCTGGTGGACGAGCTGTTCCGCTTTCTGGCAATCCTCCAAAAGCCCGTAGAAATTGGGCTGCTCCAGATAGACGCAGGCAACCCCGTCATCCAGCATCGACGCAAGCGCCTCCATGTCGGTGCGCCCTTCCGCTTCCGCAATGACAGCCACCTCCATGCCACTGCCGTGGCAATAGGTTTCGATCACGCGCATCACGTCAGGCTTTATGGCCGCCGATACCAGGGCTTTTTTTCTGCGCCGGTCCGCACACATAGCCAGCGCTTCCGCCGCTGCCGTAGCCCCGTCGTATACGGAAGCGTTGGAAGCCTCCATGCCTGTCAGCTGGCAGATCATGGTCTGATACTCAAAAATATTCTGTAAAACCCCCTGGCTGATCTCCGCCTGATAGGGCGTATACGCTGTAACAAATTCCTCTTTGGAAGTTACCGATGTTACGATGGCCGGTATGTAGTGGTCGTAAGCGCCGGCCCCGCGGAAAATGGAGCGAAAGACTTTGTTTTTTTCCATCATTTCCGTCAGCCTGCGCAACACCTCCATCTCGGACATGCCGGAGGGCAGTTTCAGCTCTTTTATGATCATCTCCTGCGGAATGTGAGAAAACAGCTGCTGCGTGGTTTCGCATCCCACGGCTGCAAGCATCTGCTTTGTCTCCTGCTCCACGGCGGGTATATAGCTTCCCATTTCTATCGTCTCCTTTCGGCGGGCCCGTGCGCCTGCGCGCGCTCTGCCCGCCCGCAGATTATTCTTCCTTCGCCTTTTCTTCTTCTACAAAGGCCGCGTATTCTTCAGCGCTCAGCATTTCCTCCCGGTCGCTGATGTCGCTGACCGTAACAAACCACGCCTCGTAAGCGCCCTCGTTAATCATTTCCGGGCTGTCCAGAAGCTCTTCGTTGATCTGGCTGACCGTTCCGGATACCGGAGCGTAGATGTCGGATACGGCTTTTACGGATTCTACCTCGGCAAAGCTCGTGCCGGCGGTCAGCTCATCGCCTTCCTCCGGCAGGTTGACGAAGACGATGCCGCCCAGCTCCTGCTGCGCGTAATCGGTAATTCCTACCTGTGCGGTGGTGTCATCCGAAAACTTTACCCATTCGTGGGATTTTGTGTACTTTAATTCTTTTGGAAATTCCATGTCCTGTCCCTCCATTGTTGTATTTTGTTCCGTTGCTATTTTGTTTCTTTTTTATAAAAAGGCAGCGCCACGATTTCGCAGGCGACTCTCCTTCCTCTCACATCCGCTTCTACGACCTTTCCCGGCTGTGCGCAGTCCGCTTCAACCAGAGCCATGGCTACCGCATAGCCCAGATACGGGCAGTGCGTGCCGGAGGTGGTCGCTCCTATCTTCCGTCCGTCGGCGTAGAGATCTTCGTGCTCTCTTACGATGCCGCGCCCCGTTACCTTCAGGCCCACGCGCTTTCTCGATACCGGCTGTTTTTCCTCCATGGCAGCCTTTCCGATAAAGCTTTCCTTCTTCATCTTTACGGCAAAGCCGAGGCCGGTTTCCAGCGGGCTGATCGAATCGTCCATCTCGTGGCCGTAAAGCGGCATGGCCGCCTCCAGGCGCAGCGTATCTCTGGCGCCCAGGCCGCAGGGCAGAAGCCCTTCGTCTTTCCCCGCCTCCATCAAAAGCTCCCACAGCGCTTCGGCGTGTTCTGCGCCGATGTAGATTTCATAGCCATCTTCGCCTGTGTAGCCCGTCTGCGATACGATGCACCGCATGCCGCGGATGTCCGCATCGAACACCGCATGGTAATATTTCTGCGGGATATTGGCTTCGTCGGTCAGCTTGCTTAAAATCGCTTTTGCCCTCGGGCCCTGCAGCGCCAGCTGCGCCACCGAATCGGAAATATCCGAAAAACAGGCGTCGCCAAATTCGTGCTTCTTCATCCAGGCGAAATCCTTATCCTTGTTGGCGGCGTTCACGACGATAAAATAGCTGTCCTCTTTGTACTTGTAGACGATCAGGTCATCCACTGTTCCGCCCGCCTCGTTGCACATGGGGCTGTAGCGCGCCTGCCCGTCGGCCATATTGGCAAAATCGTTGGTCAGAATTGTCTGCAGGTTGCGCAGCGCATCGCTGCCGGTCAGTACGATCTCGCCCATGTGGGATACGTCGAACAGCCCGGCCTGCGTCCGCACTGCCATGTGCTCTTTGATAACGCCGGCAGAATACTGTACCGGCAGAAGATATCCGGCAAAGGGAACGATTTTTCCGCCGTATTTCTTGTGAATCTCGTACAGCGGGGTTTTTAATTCTTCCATTGTATTATTTCCTCCTTAACCAATGAACGGCGCTGTCCTCGCGCCAAACGCTTTCGCCGGCCCCATTTTTTCGCGACAGCTTTTTTCTGCGCAAAGCGGATCGTATTTTCCCACAAAAAAGAGGCACAGCAAATACGGCTATGCCTCTGTCCTGAGCCTGAAAGATTCTTCCGCAGGGAATTGCTTCTTCGGCGTGCGTGCGCACTTTCCAGAGTTTCATCCAAGCCCGGTCTTTTTGCCTGAGAGTTTTCGCGTTCCCCTTCGGCGCCACTGCGGTGATCTCTCCCGAGCTTTTCATCTGAGATATGAATGGTATCTACGAAGATAATACGGAATTTTTTGTCTTTTGTCAAGAAGCAGTTTTCAAATTCTGCGATTGCCGGTCCGGTGCCCGCTTCCGCGCACCGGAAAAACGCCTGCCCGGCTATCGCTTTCGAAGCATGTCTGCATTGTTGTACACTGGCTGGCTATAGAGAAACAGCACGTCGCTTTGCGTAAAATCGACAAACTGCCCCAGCACCTCGTAGCCCATAAACCGCAGGTCTACCAGTACCACCTGGCTGTAATTCAGCGCCAGAAGCGGCGCCAGCGGGCTGGCAAACGAATCGCGGAACACGATCAGCCGGCTTTCATCGGCGCAGGCTGGATTGTCGATGACAATCAATGGCGAATTGCCCGAGAGGAACAGCTCGTAGGCATCTACCGAGGTCAGCTTCTGCTCGTCGTAGATCGCCGTATGCTTTTTCATCTGATCGAAATCCGTAATCTGCATCTTCTCGATCACCGGATGCGTCAGCCACGTCAGCGTATCGCCGTCTCCCATGCCGCCCATCTGGCCGTAATACGCCCCGTAAAACGGCTGGTAGGTATTCGCCTGCAGCCCCTCCCATATCCCCGCATCAAAGGAGCGCTCAAACTGCGTCCAGATGGCCTCTGCCACTGCAGGCAGCTCCTCCTGTTTCCAGTGCAGGTCGGTGCGGTAATAATCGGAAAGCTGCAAAAGCCCTTCCAGGGGAAGATATTCCATCTCGGGAAGCTCCTTTCGCAGCAGCTGCTCCATCGCCTGGTACGAAAGCGAAAGGTGCGCATCCTCCGGCGGAAGGTAATGGCTCTTATCGGGGATCACGGCAATCGCCTTGCTTCTGCATTCCGCCAGGTACAGCTGCTCGATGCTCTTTATCTTATCCGCTACTTTTGTAATGCTCTCCTCTTTCAGAGGATATTCCATCTGAAACAGGTAATCCCCCACGCGGTAAAGTCCGCCGCTATCGCTTTTTTGCAGGGCAAAGCGGTCGAAGCCCACTTTTATGCCGCGAAAGAGCTCCCGCTGCCAGAACTGATCCAGCAGATATTCTTCGATTCTCTGGCCGCCCTCTCCCGAAAGCAAAAGCTCCCGGTCGATCTGCGGCGCCTGCGCGAGCTCTCTGCGCTCTGCCCGGGAAATGCTGCGGTCCGGCGTTACCAGATTAACCACCATGCCGGCGGCCAATACCCCGAAAAATACCACCGTCATCACTTTATTTTTCATACCGCATCTCCTCCTTTAAAAGCGAAAGTACAAAAAGGGATTGAAGGAAGAATCTACAATATACGCCGTGCAGACGATCAGAAGCAGCAGCATGAGAACAAGCTCCGCCGCAGACAAAAGGACGGCGGAAAGCCGGTACCGTCCGCAAAGGCCCTGAAGCGCCTGATAGCCTTTCATCGGCAGCGGCGTTGCCAATACAACGCAGAGGAGTAAAAGCCAGGCGCTGCTTTTCAGATGATAGAATGTAAATTCATTAAACAGGGGAAGCGCACCTCCCTGTGCCGAAAAGCCGAACATCCCGAAAAGCCGCATTCCCAGAAGCGGCAGCTCTTCTGTGCCGAAAATCACAAAGCTGAAGCTGAGCAGCAGCAGCGTGTAGAAATGGCGCAGTAGCTTCGGCGCCCTGGAAAGCGCGCGGCCGACAAACAGCTTTTCCAGCATTAACAGCACGCCAAAGTACAGGCCCCACAGCACGTAATTCCAGCAGGCCCCGTGCCAGAAGCCAGTCAGCATCCAGACGCAGAGAATGTTGCGCAGGCGCAGAATCAAGCCGCCGCGGCTGCCTCCCAGCGGAATGTAGACGTAATCCCGAAACCATCCGCCAAGGCTTATGTGCCAGCGCCGCCAGAATTCCGTCAGGCTGTCCGCGATAAATGGGTAGTTGAAATTTTCCAAAAAAGAAAAGCCCAGCATGCGCCCCAGCCCCACGGCCATGTCGCTGTATCCGGAAAAGTCAAAATAGATTTGCAAAGAGAAGGCTGCCATGGCTGTCCAATACAAAAGGACGGATGGCTCTGCGCTTGCGTAAAGCAGCTTCGAAAGCTCTCCCAGGGAATTGGCGAGGATTACCTTTTTGCCCAGTCCCGCCATAAACCTGCCCACGCCCCAGGCAAATCCATCGAAGTCAAATCTGCCTGCGCCTGCTGCACCGCTGTTATGCCTGTTGTCAGCCCGAAGCTGCGGCTCGATGTCGCAGTAGCGGACGATGGGTCCTGCTACCAGCTGCGGGAACATGGTAACGTAGGCGGCAAAGTCGATAAAATTCCTCTGCGCCTTTACCTCGCCTCGATAGACATCTATTGTATAGCTCATGGTCTGAAAGGTATAGAAGCTGATGCCCAGGGGAAGCGTCAGGCCCAGCAGCGGCAGCTGCGCATGAAACAGCGCGTTGATGTTTTGCACAAAAAAGGCCGAGTATTTGAACAGCATCAAAAGGCCCAGGTTGATGAGAACAGAAGAGACAAGGATGGCTTTTGCCACCTTTGTCCCTCTGTAGGCTTCGATTCCCAGTCCGTGAAGGTAATCTGCCACCGTGGAAATCAGCAGAATCGAAATGTATACGGATTCTCCGAAAAAGTAGAAAAACAGGCTGAATATCAGTAAAACCGCGTTTTTATACCGATTCGGAACGATAAAATAAACAATTAATAATATTGGTAAATAATAATATAAGAAGCTGACGCTGGAAAACAGCATAGTTCCTCCTCAAGTTATATGGCGTTGAAATTGGCTATGATATCCTTCGCCTGATCCGACATTACCAAAAGGATGATATTTCCTTTATGGCTGACCTCTACGCCCTGCGGCTCGACGCAGACCCATTTGCGCGGGTTTGCAGACTCCTTTACCTTCTTCTCGATGGCGGCAATGTCAGCCCCCTCTTCGACCTGGATTGCAACGACAGAGTGCGGAACCGCCGAAATCAGGGCCTCGCTCGCCAGCGCACGCACGTAGGGAATATCTGTCGCTCCTAAAAACCACTCCGCATTCTCTGCCGTGATTTCCGTTTCGCCCACATCGGGAAGCTCCAGGCTGCCGTACGACTTGCTGATGGCATCCTCTAACGTCAGCGAACTCTGGCTTCCGCCCGCTGCGCTGTCCGGAGCCTGGCTGCCGCCACCGGAAGTCGTGCCGGAGCTGCCGCTATTTCCGCTGTTTGTGGAACCGCCGCTGGAAGTGCTGCCGCCTGTAGAGCCGCCGGAAACCGGCTTTTGTGCGGGCATCTGTCCACTGCCCTGGCTGCCGTTTCCGCCTGTGCCTTCAGAACCGTCGGAACCACCGGATGCGTCGCCTTCGTTTTCGTCTGCGTTTTGCTCCCCATCCTCTGTGTTTTCCTCATCGCTTTCGTCGGTCGCATCCCCATCCGGGTTTTCCATATCCTCTATCTGGTCGCCGCTATCTGGCAGATTCGAATCGGATTCGTCGCTGCCGCATCCTGCCATACCAAAAACCAATACGCCGGCCAAAATCATCATTATCAATTTCTTTTTCATGTTGTAGTCTCTCCTTTTGTGAAATAATGAATACCTTTTAGACATAACTCTTTTCTTTTTTGTTCCAAAAATACAAAAAAATTAAAAGGCAGCGAAGAAGGCGTTTTCCCCTGCCGTCGCTGCCCTGTGTTCAACTATTGGTATATCTGTTTTTCATCTTTCTTCATTTTTTAAATATCGTTCCATGATATCGAATCGTCTGAAGGCTGCTGCCATGGTTCGTCCATCAATCTCTGACAAATTATCATGATTGAAATAATCCTTCAGCACATCTACCATGGCCCGTTCTGCCTTATCGTACATAGATTCTTTATTTTGCTCAAAGTAATCCTTGATTTTCTTAAAATTGTTGTGAGTGATTTCCTGCAAATGGATATTAAAAGAGGTTAAAATCTGTTTGCCTATCATGTATGCCATAAAATATTGGCTGTACGGCCGATGTTCTCTGACTCCATCCTGATGAGTCGTTTTCTTTCTGTTATTATCGCAATAGCGAAAGATCAGCACAGCAATTATCATCTGAGCAGCATTCAGATGATCAAAAATGAACGAATAGTATTTGTCAAAGAACTCATTCCGCTTATATTTCGCCAAATGTGGCCTGTCCCGCCATACTGCAAAAACAGCCTCAGCTGCTACCGTCGATGGTATTACGTTTGCATTTAATACATTATCCCGTTTTCTTTTGTAAATATATCCCAAATCACGTGCGCCCGTCTCCAACATCCGCTGACATTCATCATTTGATTTCAAGTCCCTGAAGTCCACTGAATTCTGGCTGTTTGTCGCGTATATGATATCCTGAATAATACCCGGATTTTCGATGTCCTCCACTTCATAAAGGCGTACCAGCAAATAAACTTGCGAAAAATCTATATCCGGATTTTCTTTCACCGTCTGGTGTATCGTCCTGCACGTCTGCCCGCCGTTTATAATTTGCAAATCATTGGTTTTAACGATCCAATTCTGCTCCTGCAGTGCATTAAAACTGAATTTTTTACAAATCATCGTAGCCCCATTGTTAAAAAAGAAAAAATTCTGACGTTTATCGACGTTTAACAGAGTTTCTGCAATCCCATCATTAACTACATTTTTTCCTAAATAACGACGAATATTTTTTTCCAATAAGCTATCGCCAAACTCCTCCATCAACTTATAAACTTCCATGACCGAAACGCGCCCGAGAATTACTCTTTTATAATTAAAATTCTCCTGAATTGCTTTTCCATTTAAAGAAATTTGTGTGTCAATCACCTGTTCCTTGTTGATATACCGCATGATATCAGCATGGGAAAAATGCTCAAAGCGAACCTGACTTTGACCTGTAAAAGCATTGTCAATATGGTTCTGCCCCTCCCGATTCCACGGCAGGCCGTTGTTAAGCATCACAAAAGTAACATATGGAATGGCACCATCCAATATAAAAGAACGAATTTCTTCTACTTTTTTTCTGCTCTGAAGGTTTAATTCAATCTGCGTAGACGGATCGAACACACATTTTACAGTATTCACAGCCTTTTCAACTGCATTGGCAGGAAAATTGCTGTCGACATCTAATTTTCTGGAATATTTTGACTGAAATAAGACAACATTTAATTGAGAATCCTGCGCTTCGACAATATATGCTGCGTCAAAACCTCCGTCATTTCCTCCATCGGTCAGATACTGTACTGCCTCTGTTATATCGATATCTAAATAAGCGGCAACTCCTAACAGTAAAAAAGCTTTGGATCGATTTCTTTCATTGTCGCCGCCGATAAAAATTTCTTCATTTCCTTCTAATATTATATTTATTCTTTGGTCAATAATTTGCTTCGCAATATCCATTTTATACCTTCCTTTTGACTCTCTATATGAACGAATCTTTCTTTTTCAAAATCCGATGCTTTGCTGCTGTCAAATGCCACATTTTATATTTATTATAGCACATTTTCCTGATTATACAATCGCGAAACTCCACCCCAAATACACAAAAGCCTGTAAACAATCGCGTTACAGGCTTTCAACCGAATTATAAAACTGCACTGTGTCCTGTCACTGGCTATTCTTCCTTCAGGATAGCCTGAAATTCCCCGACGCGCTGCGGTATTTCCGCTGCGCCGAACACGGAAGAACCGGCGACTATGATATCGGCGCCGCTTTCCGTTACTTCTCTTACATTGTCCAGCGTAATGCCGCCATCCACCTCAATGGCAAGCTTTGGATTGCGCTCCTGCGAAAGCTGCCGCAGGCTGCGGATTTTGTTCAGCGCGCAGGGGATAAATTTCTGCCCGCCGAAGCCGGGATTGACCGACATGATTAAAACCATGTCCAAATCCTCCAAAATGCAATCCAAAACCGAAATCGGGGTCGCCGGATTCAGCGCCACGCCAGCCTTTATGCCGCAGGAGCGGATCATCTGCACCGTGCGGTGCAGATGCACGCAGGCCTCGGCGTGGACGGTGATGTATTCTGTATGATCCGTTGCAAACTCCCGGATATAATCGTCAGGATGTTCGATCATCAGATGCACGTCAAAGGGCAACTCTGTCCGCCCCAGCAAGCTCTTCATCACTGGCGCTCCAAAAGAGATGTTGGGAACAAAATGGCCGTCCATCACATCCACGTGGATGAGGTCGGCTCCGGCGGTTTCTATGGTTTCAACCTGCCTTCCCAGCTGCGAAAAATCTGCGGATAAAATAGACGGTGCCAATCGGTTCATGCTACACTCTTCTTTCCTTGCTCAATACCGTTTTCTCTGCTGAACGGTCTCTAAAAAATACAAATACGACTGATAGCGGCTTTCGTGGATGCGCCCCTGATCCAGTGCCTCGCGAACAGCGCAGCCCGGCTCCTTTTTGTGGCGGCAGTCGTCGTAGCGGCACTGCCCCACATACGCGGCCATTTCCGGAAAGAGCAGCGCCAGCTGATCTTCCTGCGCCTCTAAAATGTCAAAGGAGGTAAAGCCCGGCGTATCGAAAACACTGCCCCGCCCCTGTGGCAGGGAAAACAGCTCCGCGTGGCGCGTGGTATGCCGGCCCCGTCCGGTCTTGCGGCTGATCTGCCCTGTTTCCATCAGCTGGTTTCCTAAAATAGCGTTTAAAAGCGTGGATTTTCCCACGCCGGAAGGCCCGGCAAGCGCTGTCTGCTTTCCTGCAAGGGCCTGTCGTAGCTTCTCTATGCCCTCACCGGTTTTGCCGCTGACGAAAAACAGCGGATAGAGCCCCTGATAAATTTCGCGCATCCTGGCGACGGTTTCTTCCTTCGCGCTGTCGATTTTGTTAAAGCACAGAAGGATTTCCACCTGCTCCTTTTCCGCCATCAGTAAAAACTGATCCAGCACTGTAACGTTGGGTGCCGGCTTCGCCGCTGCACACACGATGCAAAAGCAGTCCACGTTGGCGATAGGCGGGCGGATAAACGCATTTTTTCGCGCTGCAATTTCGGTGATTACGCCATCCTGCTCTTCCTCCTGCTCAAAAGAAACGGTATCGCCCGCATACGGTGTGATCTTTTCCTTGCGAAACAGCCCTCTCGCCCTGCACTGCACTACCCGGCCGGTTTCGTCCTCTTTTACGTAATAAAAGCCGGCGATTCCCTTTACTATCGTTCCCCGCATCAGTAGACCTCGCCCGTATCGAAGTTGACATTCAGCTGCTGGACCACATCGTTATCGAAGATGATCTGGATGGTGCCTTGGCCCTGGCCGCTGACGGAAATCACCTCCGAACCGTCTATCTTGTAGCTTTCTCTCTGTTTGATGGGCGTGGTAACGCCTGTGGCATCCGACACCACCACCGAGAGGAAGAACATTTCGTTCTGCGCTGCATCGTAGGAAATTTCGAAGGCAACGCTTTTAATTTCCGGCTCCTTCGGCTTCAGGCCCGTGCTGATGGTCAGAACCACCGTCGTCCCCTTCTCCACCGGGTCTCCGGCGGTTACGCTCTGATGTATTACCTTGTTGGTTTCGTAGGTGTCGCTTTCCTCATAGACGGAATCTCCCAGCTTCAGCCCCAGGCGGGAAATTTCGCTGGCAGCAGTCGATGCATCCATGCCCACCAGATTTACCATGGTGATAGGCGCATTGTCCTTGCCCTTGCTGACGACTAAGTTTACCTTCGTTCCCTCTTCCGCCTCGGTATTGGCCGCCGGCGACTGGCTGATGATAATTCCCTCCGGCAGGTCGTCGAATTCGGTGGTTACGCTGCCTACGGAATACCCGTAAGCTTCCAGGCTGTATCTGGCGTCATCCACGGTCTTTCCCGACAGGTTGGGTATGGTCTTCGCGCTGACCGTACTGCGTTCCTTATTCAGATTGATGGTAACGATATGCCCTTCTTTTACCTTGCTTCCGGCCTGGGGGTTCTGTCCGAC
>CATJIF010000093.1 GCA_949740445.1 uncultured Peptostreptococcaceae bacterium
ATTCAGCTTCGGAATGTCGAAGTCCCACGCCTTCTGTTCGCAGTCTTCCAGATACTTTTTGAGCGTCTGGGGCGTCAGCTCGTGTTGTCCCGTGCGTATTGCATCCAGAAAGAAGCTGTTGAATTTATGATGATAATGTAATGTATCCATATAATTCGCAATATCATCAAGAAAAGCCTGATCTTCAAAACCATAGATGTGCATATTCGGGATATCTTTTGTTAGATTAACAAGATAGGTAATAATAGACTGGTGTAAAAAGAAGTCTTCTGGTGAGTTACGTCGTAAAACGGCATAATGGTATCTGAAATAGGGAGGAAAGATGAGATAAAAGTTTGTATTAGGATGTTGTATAATGATATCAACAAGATATTTTTGCACATATTCTTTTGCATTTTGTTCTTTAATAAAATTATGAGTATATTTTCGTATAGATTGTTGAGATTTTTGAGTATTTGTAGGTAGGTGACTTAGGAAGTCTTTAATTGCAGGATTATCTTTTTTAGCAATCCAATTTGCAAGACCACCAAAGAGTAAAGTAGCAATAGGGGCAGTGCACCATGCAGTTGGGAGGTCAATATCCTCTTTTTTTAATCCTCTATTTTTTTTAAAAAGTTTTTTAATATTAGTAATTGTAGCATATCGTTTAAAATCATTAAATGGATTATTGTCATAAAGGAATATCCAATGCTCTACTGGATGTAATGTATATCCCATTTGGCAAGAAATATAATAATCATCAAGGGAATAAAGGACATTTTTTAATTCTTTTTGCAAGGCTTTTTTCAAAACAAAAGAACGCTCCCAAAAATCGCTTCCACTCATGGAGATATTGAAAAATGTTCCGCCAATTTTTTCGGATGCTTCCTTGGCTGATGTATTTTGTAGCATTGAAGTACCGAGAATGATGGAGTCAAAATCAAAATTATTGATGATTCCGGCTGCCTGTTCACGCATATCCCTGGAGAACATGTCCTTTTGAAACCACGACTTATGAAAGATCTGCAAGGGATCAATAGTATAAAATGTGATTATAAAAATAAATATAGGAATATATATAAATAATAATATACATATAAAATATTTTTTAACATATGCTTTATATGAAGTATCACACATAGTAGTTCTTCTATTATTTAAAATTTGCTATAGATAAATTCCGGGTGAGACTGGGGAAGAAGCATAACTAAAAGCCCAAATATGGATAAAATAACGGCTAGCCAGAGCCTTTTCCGTGGAGACCAATGGAGCATAGCCTCGCTATTTGGGAACAGCAGAGCAAGGCAGAGGCAGCAAAGTACAAAGACAGCAATACAGCTGAAAGAGGAGAGTTGCGATGCGTTGATGACGCTTTCTCGAAACTCGCGTCGCAACATGAATCCGTTCCCGCCAAGGAAGCCCTTTGCGAATGCTTTCAGGCGTTCCATGCTGGGAGCGCGGAAGACAACCCAGGCCAGATTGACGAAAGCGAAGGTTGCCAGCCAGCCGAGAAGTGTGGGCAGTTTCAGCCCCGCTTTATGCCAGAGCCGGTGCACGGCCAGGGCCGCCCCGTGCAGCGCGCCCCAGAGCACAAAAGTCCACGCCGCCCCATGCCAGAGGCCCCCAAGCAGGAAGGTGATCCCCAGATTGCTCAGGGTCCGCCATGCACCGCGCTTGTTCCCGCCAAGCGGAATATAGAGGTAATCCCGCAGCCAGCGGGAAAGAGTGATGTGCCAGCGTCGCCAGAATTCCTGAATGCTGGCGGACTTGTAGGGAGAATTGAAGTTTTGCGGCAAATGGATATTGAAGAAGAGCGCGCCGCCGATGGCCATGTCGCTGTAGGCTGAAAAATCGAAATAGAGCTGCAATGTATAGCAGATGCTGCCGAAAGAGGCTTCGAGAAAAGAGAGGGGGGTGTTTGTGTCGAAACACTGCCCGACGACAGGTGAAAGCTGATCCGCGATGAGGATTTTTTTGGCCAGACCGATGCTGAACAGCACCAGACCATTGAAAATGTTTTCCCAATTCACCCGATGGTTTCGGCTGTCATGAAACTGGGGCATCATCTCCTGATGGTGCACGATGGGGCCGGCCACAAGCTGCGGGAAGAAACAGACGAAGCAGCAGTAATCCATAAACCCTTCATGCAGGGGATCGTGCTTCCTCGTATAGATATCCGAAAGGTAGGCGATTTGCTGGAATGTGAAAAAGCTGATCCCGATGGGCAGGATGATTTCCCGCATGGGGAAGTCGCTGTGCAGCAGGGCATTGATCGTGCTCAGGGCGAAATCGGTGTACTTGTACCAGCCGAGCGCCCCCAGATTGACTGTCAGCCCCAGAATGAAAAGCGGTTTGCGTCTGGTTTCGCTATGGGCGATGGCCTGGCCCAGGAGGTAGTTGACCGTGATGGAGGCCAGAATGACCCAGAGGTTCTGCGGTCGCCACCAGGCGTAGTACACAAGTGAAGCCGCGAAGAGAAACGGCGCGACAAGACATTTATGGCTTGATTTGAGCAGCGCGTAATAGAGCAGCGCCACAGCAGGCAGAAAGAGAAGGACGAATTCCGGAGAACTGAAGATCATGCTTCTGTTCTCCGGTTGAAAACGCTACAGTTGCAGGAAGTCTCTCTCTCTCTCTCTCTCTCTCTCTCTCTCTCTCTCTCTCTCTCTC
>CATJIF010000094.1 GCA_949740445.1 uncultured Peptostreptococcaceae bacterium
CAACGGCACTCGCGATGGTTTTTCGCGGATGCTGCTGCCCTTTTGTTGATGGTCCGGGAATTTTACGCCCGTATTTCCGAATCTGTTCTCCAGCACATGTGAAACCACCATACAGGGGGTATACTAAAAAAACAGCGCAGCTTTGCGCCACGCTGTTTGATTTCGTTTTATTCGTCCGGCCAGCGGTAAAAATCCGCTTCCGTTTTTCTATCTGCTTAATACTTTTTAATACTTTGTCTCTAACAGTCCGTAAGCTCCATCGTTTCTCTTGTAGACGACGCTGACGCTGTCGCTTTCCATGTTCAGAAATACGTAGAAGGCATGCTCTAACAGCTCCATCTGCATAACTGCTTCTTCTGCTGTCATGGGCAGCAGCTCGAATCGCTTTGTGCGAACGATTTTGATTTCATCGCTTTCTTCTTCGACGCTGTCGGGTACCTCTCCAAACATGATTTCCTTATTATCTTTATGCTTTCTCTGAAGCTTGGTCTTAAATCTGGACATCTGGCTGGACAGCTTGTCCACCACTTTGTCGACACAGGTATAGATATCGGCATTGGAATCTTCCGCGCGGAAAATCGTCCCTTTGGCGTTGATGGTCGCTTCCAGACGCTGCTTTCCCCTTTCCTGAGAAAGCATAACATTTGCTACGATTTCTTTGGAAAAGTATTTTCCCAACCGTTCGAATTTCTTTTCGATCGTATCCTTGAGATGATCACTGGCGGTAAAATTTTTACATGTAATAACGACCTTCATAACTAAACCCCCTTTAAGCTGTCTTGTCCGAATGGAACGTCTCTTACCCTGCACTCTGCACCGGCGGCCTGCTATTTGTCATTGTCTATCTTGCTGCTGATCGGCGGCGCAGCCTGCATTCCCAGGCTGAATTCGCTCTCCTTCTTCATTCTTTACAGCTTATATTGTATTATACTCTATATATTCGATATAGATCCGCAATTCCCTCTTTTCATTTTCAGAAAATTTATTTTTAATTTGGGTCTTTCAAAGCTGAGCGAGCAGTGGTATAATAAACAATAATATGGGGGCATAGCTCAGCTGGCTAGAGCGCATGCGTCACAAGCATGAGGTCGCTGGTTCGAGCCCAGCTGTCCCCACCAGAATACAGGCCGCTGATTTCATGGAAAGTTCAATGATTCAGCGGTTTTTTTATATTCCGAACTTTTCATATCCGAATTCTTCCATATTCCGGTTTTTTCAAACACGCGAAGCCAAACCCCTGCTGGAGACGGTATCTGTACATTAAGCGGCTGTTCCCCTACTCCGAAGGCTTCTTAGAATCCAGTAGTATACTTCTGGCAGTCATAAGGTCTTTCAGTACAGGCGCCAGTGTTGCGATTTCGCGCCCCTCTCGCTGCTTCATTTTTTTACAGATGAAATGGATGGACTCATCTAACTCCCTTAATAATTTCTCGTTCATTTTGTCGCCTCCCTTCTGCGCTTGTCTATCGTTTTCATTCTTCTTAAAGTAGATATCAAGACGAAAAAAATTTGTAATTACCCTTATTCAGAAACGATATTTATATTATATTCTATTTTTAGTAGATTGTCAAGAACCATAAGTAGATTGCTTTATCCTTTGTTGACTTTTCTCTACTTTTAGTTTAGAATAGCCATAAGAAATGGAGGGCACAGGCTATGGGTATCCCAGAAAACATTAAATTCTTACGCGAGCAACATAAGCTGACACAGGATGAGTTAGGAAAGATTGCCGGCGTTTCCGGCAAGGCTGTTTCTACGTGGGAAAATGGCACAAAAGGGCCCCGCATGGGGGCCCTTCAAAAAATAGCGGATCATTTTCATATAAGCAAAAGCTCTATTATTGAAGATGATGGCCTTATGGCGCCGTTGCAAACTCGCCCATGGCAGCCATCCATCACCGAAAAGGACAAACGCGACATTGCCAAAGAAGTAGACGATATCATCGGCGGTCTGTCCTCCAGTGCAGCACTCTGCTTCGACGCCGACGACATTGACGATGAAACGCGGGAGCTTCTGCGCAAGTCTCTGGAAAATGTTATGGAAACCGCCCGCCTCTTAGCCAAGAAAAAATATACCCCATACAAATACAGAGTTCCCAAAGAAGATGCATAGAAAAACCATAAAAGGGGCTGGCTGCGGGAGGAATCAGCTCTGCAATTCTTCCGCTCTCTTCCATGTCGTCGATTATGTGGTATCGTTTAGCGTGCCATATACTCCATAATCTCTGCGATATCTCGCACGGTTTCTAAGCGCATCAGACGTTCGTACAGCGCATCCGATGCCTCTTTGGGCATATTGCCTTCTGTACACCTTGTAAATTTGGCCTGCAGCTCGTCATCCGGTATAGGGTTGGTTAAATGGCCGACGGGATAGACTTGCTGGTGCTCAAAGCAGCTTCCGTCTTTCAACCGAATGCTTACCAGCGCTGGCCCCACTCCCATATCCACGGGCAGCCCGTCGCAGCACTCTGCATTGTACATCGACGTTCTCCGAATGATATTCTGGATGTGCGGGCGCATAATCACCTCTTTTGTATAGTTCTCCGGCATATTGGTGATTCCGGCCAGATGCAGGGCGATTTGAAAACCGATGCTGAATTTTGCTTCCTCGCCATCTTTGGGATCGGGTGAAACCAGCTCCCGAAGCGCCGGCTTGCTCAGTCCGACGGCAATCGCTTCGATATCGTCTGCGCGTATCGCCTCGCGGTCGATCAACAGCGCCAGCCCATCCACTGCGCGGTGCGTGCTGCTGCACGAGGGGTATCGCTTGATGGCAAAGCCCGGCGAGCAGATGTCCCAGTCATTTCCCAGCGTTTGGGCGAATTCCTCTACCGTTCCTCCGGCGATTTTGGAAAGCAATTCTTTTAGAGGCTTTGTCGTGTATTCGTATACATAGCCTTCTCTCCCATCCAACGCCTTCCTCGAAGCTGTAAATCCCGCCTGCGAAAGCAGTGCTGCGCGCAGGCCGTCCTCGTTGGTTTTTCCGATGTGGATGGATTTCGTCGTCGTGCCAAAATTCTCTCGCAGGCCGCTGGCCATGGAGGCGGCAATTCCCAGCGCATGACGGGTTTTTTCGCCATCCAGCCGCAATAAGCGGCTGCACCCTGCCGCTGCGCCCAGCACGCCGGTAATGCTGCTGGCATGCCATCCCCTCTCGTGAAGCGTTCCGGCGCAGATGCGCCCGATTTTGCACTCCACCTCAGTTGCCAGAAGAAAGGCCTCTAACAGCGCCTCCCCACTGCAATGCTGCTCCTCTCCTATGGCCAGAAGCGCCGGTAAGACAGCAATCGTAGGATGCCCCAAATTGGAAGAAGAAGTGTCGTCCAATTCCAGTTCGTGGCCGGAAATCCCGTTGACAAAAGCGGCATCCCGGGGAAGGTAACCCTTCCCCAGTCCTGCAATGGTCGCACCGCTCTCCTTTGCATTCGGTTGTGCCATCGCAGCCTCGCTCCTTGCGGTTGTCCGCGCGGACAGCTCCATGGCCTGCTGCGCCGCCTGCGTTTTGCTGCCAGCGATCATTGCACCGACCGAATCGGCGATGGACCGCTTGGCAAGCTC
>CATJIF010000095.1 GCA_949740445.1 uncultured Peptostreptococcaceae bacterium
AATGTGGCGCGAAGTCACCGTGCTGATTACCAGGCAGGGCGAAGCGATGTTCATCATAATGGTCGACAGCAGACGCGAACCGCTCCTGTCGATCCAATGCAGCTTGTAGGCGGCATATCCCATTAAAATAATTAAAAAAACAGAGACGACTCTCAGCGTAACACTCAACATAACTCTCTACCTTTTCCCTGCAAACTCTTTCTGCTACAGCGATGCGATCACGCTCTGCAATCTCTTTGCCTCAGTAATGGTATTTACCTGGCCGCGCAGCTTTCCGCTGCCGGGCAGCCCTTTCGTATACCATCCCACGTGCTTGCGCATCTCGCGCACGGCCACATACTCTCCCTTGTCTGCCAGCAGCCGCTGAAAATGCGTCGCTGCTGTCCGCCGCTTTTCTTCGCGTCCAACCGCCTCCGGCGTCTCTCCCCGCCACAGCGCAAGGGCCTCGCGGAAGATCCAGGGGTTTCCCAGCGCACCCCGGGCGATCATAACAAAGTCGCATCCGGTCTCTTCCATCATGCGCAAGGCATCGGCGCCGCAAAACACATCGCCGTTGCCGATGACCGGAATGGAAACCGCCTCCTTTACCGCGCGGATGGCCTGCCAGTCCGCTTTCCCTGTGTAAAACTGCTCTCGCGTCCGGCCGTGCACCGCCACGGCGCAAGCGCCGGCTTCTTCCATGGCCTGTGCAAACTCCACCGCTACGACCGACTGGGCATCCCATCCCAGGCGCATCTTTACGCTCACCGGCTTGCTCGAGCTTTTTACCGCGGCTGCGACCAGCTTCTGCGCCAGCCGCGGCTGCTTTAAAAGAGCTGAGCCCTCGCCGTTTTTTACTACCTTCGGCACAGGGCATCCCATGTTGATATCAATCATGCAGTTTTTGCGCCCCGCCAGTTTTTCTGCGGCAAAGGCGATCATCTCCGGCTCTGCGCCGAACACCTGATACGCTACTGGCAATTCTTCGTCGCGCAGCGCAAGCAGGCGCTCCGTGTTTTTATCGTTGTAATACATGCCCTTGGCGCTCACCATTTCCGAATACGTCAGCGCCGCCCCCTGCTCTCTGCAGATGCTGCGGAAGGCGCTGTCCGTTACGCCGGCCAGAGGCGCCAGGAAAAAGGGATTGTCCGGCACGATGCTTCCGAGGAAGCGCATCGGCTTCTTTCCGCCCGCTGCACCGCCTGCGCGTGCGCCCTCCTTTACTCGCACTCCTGCCTCACTTTCGCCCTGCCCGCATTGGTGCTGCGGTTCTTTTCGTATATAATCTGCAGGCCCTCCAGCGTCAGCATTTTATCCACGTGGTCGATGCAGTCGATGCCGCTGTCGATCATCGTAGCAAGCCCTCCGGTTGCGATCACCTTCGGCTCTTTTTCAAGATGGTAGGTCTCCTTCAGCTCCCGGCGCATTTTGGCGACGATGTGCTCCACCAGCCCCATGTAGCCGTACACCACGCCGGACTGCATGCTTTCGTTCGTATTTTTGCAGATGGTCATGCCTGGTGCTTCCAGCTCAATGCGCGGCAGCTTCGCCGTCTTTTCAAACAGCGCATCGGAAGAAATTTTAATGCCCGGCGCAATGCTTCCGCCCAGGTATTCCGCCTTGTCCGATACGGCGCAGAAGGTAGTCGCTGTGCCGAAGTCGATGATGATGAGAGGCCCGCCGTATTTAGTCAGCGCTGCCACCGCATTGACAATGCGGTCGGCCCCTACCTGCTTGGGGTTATCGTATTTGATAATCAGCCCCGTTTTAATTCCCGGGCCGATTACGATTGCACGGCGGTGAAAATACTTGGAAGATAAGTGCTGCAGCGTATACAGCACCGAAGGTACGACCGTGGAAATGATAACATCTTTTATATCGGCGGTATTGAGCCCTTCATAGCGAAACAGCTGATTGATTACCATGCCGTATTCGTCGGCGCTCTTTCCCGTATCCGTCTCCATGCGCCAGTTTTGAATCAGACGGCCCTCTTTAAATACACCCAGTACGATGTTTGTGTTTCCTACGTCAAATGCCAGTAACATAAGTTTCTCTGCTCCAATCCTTGTCCAGTTTACTGCAATGAGAAAGGCCTCCTATGGTTAGAAGGTCTTTACCATTTTTTCGATACGGGCAATGGCCAGCGCCATCATCAATCCCGGCACGATTGTGTTTCCTGTGATATCCACACCCAAAATCTCCCGGATGCGCTTTAAGCGATACTGCACGGTGTTGGAGTGAATCTCCATCAACCGCGATGTTTTTGCCGTAGACAGCCCGGCATCCAGCACAAAGGTCTCCAGCGTTTCCATCAGCTGCCGCGCTTTGCTCTCGCCTGCGCTTTTAAACGGCTTGAGCAGGTCCAGGTAGTTCTTCTTTACCGCACCGCCGTTTAAGCAGATATTCACACAGTTGGAAGCCAGTGCCAGTTCGTATTTGGAAAATGTTTTTTTATAGGGGAAAATCAGCTGGATAAACGGTTCGGTTTCGTTAATGATCTGAAAGGCGTTGCAGGCATCTTCGATGCCATCCAGCTCGCTGACGTGGAAGGTCATCTTCGCTCCGGCGCCCTGCAGCTGTTCGGCCATCGCCTTCCACTGCCCTTCGCCGTAACCGCGTTCCGCCCTGCTTTCCTCGCTTTTTCCGAAGATGACGCCACAGATTTCATCGCCTTCTGCAATGTTGATATCCCGCACGTCATAGTCGCTCATAAAATCCGAAACCGCCTTCATCCCTTCCTCTCCGGACATGCCGGAAACGATGTAAACGCCGGAAATTTTCTCTTCAGCAAAATCTGATTCGCTTTTCAGGCTGTAGGCCAGGCTGCGGTTTCCGCGGCGCAGCGCCTTGATAAACTCCGCCGTAATGTCCCGCTCCGGCCGGTAGTTCCACATGCCCATGGCCAGTTCTATGATTTCCGCGAGCTTTGCGATTTCCTCCTGCGAATACGAATCGTCGTTATCTACCAGCATCAGATAGTGTTTGATACCGCTGATATTGATCGCTCCCCAGTATGTCAATGTACCGTTGACGTCGATCCTCGTGCTCTTCTGGCTCTTCTCCACACCGGCAGCCAGCCGGTAGCGCACCGCATCTTCGATGCTGGCGTTGTGCTTTGTTTCTACAGAAAAAACGGTATTGAAATCCGTAGAAAACAGCACCATCTGAAAATTGTTGTTAATCGCAGCCTCTCTTGCAGCCGCCTGGAAATTACTGTATTTTTCAAAATTCAGCAGGTGATAAATGCTGTTATTAATCAAGCTGTTGGAAAAAGTCTCTGCCATGTATCATTCCTCCACACATACCCCTTGCATACTGTTTCATCGGCCTTGCCTCAAACCGCTTTTCCCGCTGCACAGAAGACGCGCTGCAGGACATGTTCGTCTGTTAATCCCGCACCGCGCTGCTTTCCTTCTGCACTATATCTATTGCCCGTCGTCTTCCGATGTGCGTTCCGAATTTTCTTGCGTTTTCGTGCTATCTTTCACATCGAGCTCTGACTTCAGCGAACGCAGGCGGCGGCGTCCCTCTGGTGCGATGCCGCCTGTTCCCCCAGAAGAGGTCGCTCCCGTGGTGTCTGCGTTCTTTTCTGCCTCCCCGTCCTGTTCGTCTCTGTCCTTTTCTGCCATCTTCTTGTTTTTATCAGCGAGCTCCCGCAGTTCGCGCACCACGTCCTCTTTTGTTTTGCTTCCGTCGAACAGCCCGGCAAACTGCGGCCCATCCAGCGTCTCTACCTCCAGCAGCGTTTCGGCAACCAGCGTCAGCTTATCCATATTGTCGTTTAAAAGCTGCTCTGCCTTGGCAAACGCCATATCCAGAATGCGGCGGATCTCCACGTCGATTTTAGAAGCCAGCTCCTCGGAATAATTCTGGCGCATACCGTAATCGCGCCCCAGAAATACTTCGTCTCCGTTGCTGTAATTCACCGGCCCGATTTTATCGCTCATGCCATAGCGCACTACCATATCCCTGGCGATTGCTGTCGCCCGCTCCAGGTCGTTAGAGGCTCCGGTGCTGATGTCGCCCAACACCAGCTTTTCTGCTACGCGGCCGCCCAGCAGATGGATCAGCTGTTCCTCCATGTCCGTTTTTGTGGAATAGTATTTATCTTCCTTCGGCAGGATCATGGTAAACCCGCCGGCCCGTCCGCGGGGCATAATCGTTACCTGGTGCACCGGATCGGTGTGCGGAAGACAGGCCGCAACCACCGCATGTCCAGCTTCGTGAAAGGCCGTCAGCCGGCGCTCCGGTTCGCTGATGACGCGGCTTTTCTTCTGCGGCCCGGCAATAACGCGCGTGATGGCTTCTTCGATTTCAGCCATATGGATGGTCTTTCCGTTTCTTCGGGCAGTCAAAAGCGCCGCTTCATTCATCAGGTTTTCGATGTCTGCCGGCGTAAAGCCGGGCGTCCGCCGCGCTAAAATCTCGGGATTTACTTCTTCATCCAGGGGTTTATTTTTAGAGTGTATACCAAAAATCGCTTCGCGGCCCTTTACATCCGGCACGCCGATCACCACCTGGCGGTCGAAGCGGCCCGGCCGCATAATCGCGGGGTCCAATACGTCGGGGCGGTTGGTCGCTGCTAAAATGATGATACCCTCATTTACGCCAAAGCCGTCCATCTCCACCAGAAGCTGGTTTAATGTCTGCTCCCGTTCGTCGTTGCCGCCGCCGATCCCCGCTCCCCTTCTGCGACCCACGGCGTCGATTTCGTCGATAAATACCAGGCACGGCGCATTGCGCTTGGCTTGGTCGAACAGATCGCGCACACGCGAAGCACCTACGCCCACGAACATCTCCACAAAATCCGAACCGGAAATGGAGAAAAACGGAACGCCCGCTTCCCCGGCAGCTGCTTTGGAGAGATAGGTTTTTCCTGTTCCTGGAGGGCCTACCATCAAAACGCCTTTGGGGATGCGCGCTCCTAATTTTACATATTTCTTAGGATTTTTTAGAAAATCTACAATTTCCGACAGCTCTTCTTTTTCTTCGTCTAATCCAGCGACATCCGCAAAGGTAACCCGGCGCATATCCTCTTCCTTTACCATGCGCGCCCGACTGCGCCCGAAATTCATTACGCCCTTGCCGCCGCCGCTCTGGTTCATAAACGAGAACCAGAAAAAGATAAAGAAGCCCAAGAGAATCAGCGTAGGAAGCAGGTTTAAAAGCCATCCCCACGAGCTGGGTTTGATGCTCTCCATCTGCAGCGTGCCCTCTCGCATCTGCGGAAACGCATAATTCTCGCTGAGCAGCATCAGCTCCATGTTGCTGGGCGCATAGGCGCTGATCTGGCTGCCATCTTTTAAGGTGGCGATGACATTGTAAGAGCCGTAGTTGATCTGCAGCTTCGTTACGGACTTGCTTTCCATTTCCTGAACGAACTCGGAAAAATCCACCTGCTCGATTGTCGTGGTGTTCACATCCTTGTAGAAGTAGGCCATCGCCGCTACCATAACGATAATCAGAATGTAAATCGTTATGCTGCGGGCCGCTCTTCCTTTGTTGTTTCTATTATTGTTGTCGTTCAATGAATGTTCCTCCTAAAATTTCCCTGTTCCAATAACCCTCAGCCCTCTGGCGACCTGTCCGCAGCATCCCGCGCCTGTTTTACTTCTATCCTCCTGTTCCTTTTGCCTCGCAGAAGCCTTTCTCAATGCGCAAAAGCCTTCTGATTTCGCTGAAATTTTCTGTCAATTCAGGCAAAAGAACAGGGATTTACAGCGCTTTGCTTCGTCGCCTAAAACCCTGGCCTTCAGTTCATACGTGCCAAGTATTATATCACACTCATTCGTGAAATTCAACGAAAATCAAACGCTCCGACCGTTCTTCTGCCTTAAAATTTTCGCTGATCTGCAGGCCCACGGCCCAAATCACTTCACTTCCGATGCACAGCAGCGGTATGCTGTCTCGCTGCTGCCTGGGAATTTTCCGATCCACAAAGTAATCCTGCATTTTTTTCCGCCCGGAGCTTCCCAGCGGCCGGATAACATCGCCGGCCCTGCGGCAGCGCAGCGTCAATTTCTGCGTCAGCACCTGTAACATCGCAGGCTCCGCGCAGGCGCCTCCTTCAGCTGCCATCCCAACAGCGCGCATGATTTTATCGCCATCGAGGCACTTCTGATAAAACGGCAGCTTGCGAAGCGCTGCAACAGAGCCCATCTGCTGCCAGCTGACGCACGTTAAGAAAACGCGCCCCGCTCCGTTTGTCTGCCAGATCTCTTGCCCGGCAAAGCCCTCTGCTGTTGCACATTCCGCCGTGCTGCTCTCCCGCGCCCTGGCACCTTCTGCCTGCAGCGCCTGCACCTCTTCTGCCGGTTTGTCTGGCCAGAGCCACAATATCTGATCGTAGGACACCGCTGCGCGGTATCCCTTCGGCAGGTGGGTCTGCCCCGAAGCAGCCCTGCTTTTCAGCAGGGCGTCAATCTGCTGCAAATGCACCGACGAAAGGTTCTGCGAAAGCCCCATCGCCTTCAGCACCGACCTCGAAAGTCCGTGGCGCAGTCCTTCGGGAAGCGCCGCTATTTTGCTGCGCTCCGCCGCATAGCCTCCCCCGCTGCTCCCGCTGTTTTGGTTCCTTCCGCTTCCAGAAGTGTCCTCCCAGCGCCGGACCAGCTCCATCCGGCAACGCTCTATTTCGCGCCCAACGATTTCCTGCTGCTGCTGCGCAATGCGCCCCAGGCGGCACAACGCTTCTGTAATGTGATCGTTAAAATGCTCGCGCATATAGGGCAACAGCTCCAGGCGCACGCGATTTCTCGTATACGCCGCCTGCTGGTTGGTGGCATCTTCCCGCGGCGCCAGCGCCCAGCTGCTGCAGTACGCCTCGATCTGCCGGCGACTTTCCAGCAGCAGCGGACGGATAACGCCATCCTCTCGTTGCAGCTGCATGCCCTGCAGGCCCTCGATTCCCGTTCCCCGCATAATGCGCATGAGAATCGTTTCCGCCTGGTCGTCGCTGTTGTGCGCCACCGCAATTTTGACCGCACTTTGTCTGCCGCTGTCGAGAAACTGCTGCTCCAACCGCTGCTTCTCGACAAAAAAGCAGCGGTAGCGGGCATCTCTGCCGGCGGTTTCCTCCGAAACCCCGCGTTCGCGGGCTTGCTGCGCCACCTGTTCGCTATACACAATGCACGAAATCCCGTGTTCTGCACAAAACGCTGTTACAAACGCCGCATCCGCATCCGCCGCTTCGCCGCGAAAACCGTGATTGAGATGCACGGCTCGAAGCTTCAGCTGCATGGGCCCTGCCATGCGCATCAAAACATGCAGCAGACAAAGAGAATCCGGCCCTCCGGAAACCCCGACGACCACGCCATCCCCCGCGTGCAGCATCCCAGTCTCTTCTATTATATTTTGCACCTGATCGAACAAATCCATTTTCGTTCCTCGCCGTTTACTGTTCCGTGTATCTGTGCGCTTGCCAACCAAAGAAGCACAAAGCAAAGCAAAAAAGGGACAAACCACTGTCCCTCTCGCTTTCTTTTACAAATCCATTTTTATTATACGCAAATCCACGGAAAATAGCAACTGCTTTTCTTCTCTCTTTGCCATTCCATTTGATGTGGATGCCCCATCGAGCCGGCAAAACGTATGAAGGTGTTGCATTTTAAAAGACAATTCGCTATCCTAAATATAGTTAATGAAGAAAACCCATGCAGTTTACGTGGAGAAAACCCATCGCAAGGAGGATTTTTATGGCATTTGGCTTTTTTAAAAAACAGGAAACCGCCGACATCTTGTTTACGAACGGCACAATTTACACGATGGACCCCGACCAGCCAAACGCGCAGGCCATAGCCTGCAAAGATGGCCGCATTCTGGCTCTGGGCGACCGACAGCAGCTTAATTCCCTGGTTTCCAACCGCACAGAAATCATCGACCTGCAGGGGCAAACAATGCTGCCGGGCTTTGTAAAGCTGAACAGCGCTCTCGCCCAGGAAGCCTTTCTCCCCACCTGCATCCCCCTGTCCCAATTGCCCGGGCCGCAGCAGGCGCTGACTTTTGACAAAGAAATCGAAGCTGCCAAAGCCTCTGCAAAAGAAAAAGCTGCTGCAAAAGAACCGGCTTCTGACGACAGCGAAGCTCTGTGGGAAAACGCCGCCACCCTGCTTTCCCGCGTACCGTTTTTAGCAAAAATCGCGTTTTATTTGCAGACCCAGCCTGTCGCGCAAGAGCCGGAACAACAAAGCGAATCACATTCCCCGCGGGGTTTGTTTTTCTATGGCGGTTGCCGCTCCCAGCTGGCCGGATGTTCGCGCAAAGAGATTCGCGCCGCGCTGGATCTCATTTGCCCCGACCGGCCACTGCTGATTCTGTTGGAAGAGGGAAGCCTCTGCCTTTTGAATACCCGTGGCGCCAATGCCGTGCAAACAGCCGCGGAGGAGGACAGCGTTACGCACCTCTCCATCGACTACATCGTTTCGGTCATCGCTGCGCCGGATTTCGAAGCCTATCAGCAGACCGTCGCCGCGCAGGGAGCCGCCCTTGCCCAAAAGGGCTATACTACTGTCTTTGACTGCCTCTCCCGCGACTATCCGCAAAGCCTCTATCGCAGCTGCCTGCAGGAGCTTTTGCTGGAAGAACAACTGACGCAGCGTTACTTTGCCGCCTACTTTCTGCGCGAACCGGAAGAAACCGCCCTCCTTCTGCACAAGCTGCGCCAACGCCAGACCGACTGCACTGAGCTGCAGGATATGATCCGCTGCGACGCGCTTCATATTGATATAGGACCTGCCAGCACTGCCAGCTCTGCCGGTGTTGCCGGCACCCCTGGTGCTTTAGGAGTTTCCGATGTTTCTGAAACTGCCGCACAGGTGCTTACGATTTCCGAAAGCCACTTGCAGGAGCTTTGCGTCCATGCCGCTGACATCGGCTGCAACCTGATGCTGACCGCCAGTGGCCAGGATGCCGCACAGGCCTGTGCGCAGGCACTGTGCGGCGTCCGCAACCAAGGATATAAAAAGAACGCCGCCATCTTCGCATACAGCAGCGTTGCTTCGGAAGATGATATCCGCGAACAGCTGCCGACAGACGAATGCTTCCTCGAAAAGCATCTGTTGCCAGAATCCGCAAATTCTACCGCCCAGGCCATCGATCGCCTGACAGTGGACGCCGCAGAAGCGCTTCGCATGTCGCATCTGTTAGGCTCGCTGCAAAAGGGAAAGGCCGCCGACTTTACGGTGCTCCCCTGCGATCCCCACCAGCAAAGCCTTAGCGAATTTTTGCAGACACCCGCTTCGTTTACCGTCGTCGCCGGAAAACTCATCCGATAGCATCCGCCGCCGATCGCCGCTGCAACGCGAAAGAACGCCGCCGTACCTTTTGTACGAGTGGCGTTCTTTCTGATAAAGAGATATATGAGTATTTGCCAAAGGAGGAATGTTTCCTTTGAGGGCAAATCCTTAGGGTAAGCCGTTATCAGCAGCACGGTTTTGCTGCGCATCGAAAGCAGTTCCTTACGAAACCACCACTACCACGGCGGTCATATCGTCCTTTTCTCTGATTCCGCAGCGCTCTGAGGCTTTGTTGATAACCAGATCGGCAAGCGTCTGCGGGTCGCTGGACTGCAGCGCTTCAATGGTGTCGGTCAACCATTCAATCCCCTCGCTGCGTCCAGCCTCTGTAATGCCATCGGAGAGTAAAAACAGCTGATCGCCGCGCCGCAGCCGGCATTTTACCGAAGGCACGGAAATATCGCCCACGATCCCCATGGGAAGCGCCGGAATCTTAACCGCTTCTACCTGGCCGTTTCGCTTGATAAACGTTACAGCCGCTCCGATCTTATATAATTGTAATTCCCCTGTGAACAAATCGAGCAGCGCCAGATCCAGTGTGGAATACACCTCGTCCTGCGCTTTATACAGTAAAATGGAGTTCATAATCCGCAGCGCTAGCTCTGGCTGAAACCCGGCGGACAGCAGTCGATAGATCGTCTGCACCGTCAGATTGCTCTCTTCAGCCGCGCGCTGTCCGTTTCCCATGCCGTCGCTGAGCGCCACCGCATACTGGCCCCTGTTGATCTCCGCACAGTGCACGCTGTCGCCCGACACCTGCCCGTCTCTTGCATATCCAGCCCTTCCCACACGCAGGCGATACCTGGCCGCCCGCTTAACAGGCAACGCCACCGGTCCGCGAAGCTCGTCGGAAAGCCGCTCCACAGCATCCGCCATCCCCTTGAATTGATAGGCCATAATCATGCGCCCGCTGTGTATGTGTGGGTCTTCCACGAAAGGCTCGCGGTGCAAAATGTACGCCCGCGACAGATATTGAAACGTTTGCTGATAGCCCTTCAGCGTCTTTAAAATATTCTGCTTGGCCGCCAGGTTGTAGCCGCTGGATTGCGCCGCCGGCGGAAATATCTGCCGCAAGCGCCGTGCCAAGGGCGGCGGCGTTGCCAAAAACAGGACGGATGCCAGAAGCGGAACGTAAATCGGCGTATACAGCGCCGGCATCCCCTCAGCCATCCCGAAAAAAAGCGTTACAGCGGAAAACCCAAACGCCGCAAGCAGCGGCGTTTCCCCCGCGCAAAGCCCCGCTGCCATGCCGCCGCAGGCTAACACTCCGATCAGTGAAGGCCCTGCCGCATTCAGCGCCGACGACAGGATGCCGCCGATGACGCCCGCCATAGCGCCTTCCTTTACTCCACCGCTATGGCCGATCCACAGGGTAAGCAGAAACGCTCCTGCCTGCGTCAGCTGCAGGCTTCCGGCAAGCCCTGGCAAGCGCGAAATCAACGGCATTGCAATCCCCTGCAGCAGCAAAAGGCCTGTACAGACTAAAACGATGATCCCCTCCGGATGGCCCAGCGGCAGGCGCCCCACCTGAAGAAATGCGTACAGCTTAAAAAATATGTAGGAAAAACCAATCACCAGACAGGCTTCTGCCACCAGTTCCTCCATGCCATAGCGATACAGCAGGTGCAGCCGCAGCAATGCGGCAATTTTTACGCCCTCGTAGACCACTGCCCCGATCAACGCCTTTGTTACCATGGCTGGCTGGTATTCTCTCAGTAAAAAGAGGACCAGCCACACTGCCGCCACCGCAATCGCATCGGCCCACAGCGCCGTGCTTCCCCATCGGTTGAGGCAGAGCCCCGCAATACACAGCAGCGCCGCTTTCCATCCGCTGCATTTTCCGCCCACAATCACGGTGAGCAGCGCCGCCGGGCAGGGGTACATGCTTCCATAAAGCGCAAATCTTCCTGCGGCCAGCGCCAGCGCCCCCGACATCCCCCACATCAGCCAGTGATTTTTTTCCATATCCCCGTTTTCTCCCTTCTGCTTCTCCATTATAGCCTGTCCCAAAGGAAAAGGATGTCGAAACCCGTCGGGGGAATTTCGAGTATATTCGAGCTTTTCCGCAGCGCATTATTCTTCCGCCACACAAAAAAGCAGCCCCACAGCGGCGGGTACTGCCGCACTGCGAAACTGCCTTCTTATCTGATGTTACACCTTTGATGTTACACGTTCGATGTTGCGCATATAACATGCCGCACTTCCTGTGCTGCTCTTGCGCTGGTGGTAAAGCTTACATCATCTGCACCACGCCAATGATGCTGTGCGAGCCGACCGTCATAATGATGCCCGCCATTACCACTCCCAGCAAAATGGCTGGGATGGCTGATTTTAAGCGCAGATCCAAAAGCAGCGCCAGCACGCTGCCCGACCACACACCAGTGCCCGGCAGTGGCACGCCTACAAACAGCATCAGCCCCCACGGACCGTATTTGTGAATCACGTCCGCCTTGCTGAGAATTTTCTTTTGATAGCGATGCACCCAAGGGCCGAGCCATTTTGTCTGCTCTGCCCAGCGGATTACCCAGCGCCCGAATACGATGACAAAGGGCACGGGTATTACATTGCCGATAATGCAGATGATGAGCGACAGCATCCAGTTCATTCCCAACGCTGCCCCTAACACCACGCCGCCCCGAAGCTCGATGAAAGGAATCATCGACACGATCAGCAGCGCCAGTTCCGGCTCTAAATAATCCGCTAATATATTGCTTAATTCATTCATACTCTGTCCTCAATTATATCCTGTCCTCGAAATTCGCCGCCTGATCTGGTTTGCTATCTTTAGGGCTTGGACCATATCCAAGACATTTTTCTCCGCTCTGGCCCTCGCCACAACTGACACTGCCTCCCTGGCCGCATCCGCGGCTGTTCTCACCGTTCCTGCCCGTACTTGTGCATCGGTATTGGCAGTAGCAGGCTGCCAGCCGGCGATACAGGTGCAGCAAAATTGCCGCTGCGGCAACTCCTGCGGCCCAGCCGCAGGCATCATAGCCTAAATCCCGCACGCGGCCGCTTCTTCCCGGCACAAAGCGCTGATGAAACTCATCGGCGCAAGAATACAAAAAACACACGCCAGGTGCGTAAATTCCTACCGCCAAATAAGAAAAAAATCCCAGCGCTGCATACAGATAAATGTGCGCCCATTTGCGCATGCTGCTTGCCATACTATTGGTAATCATCGGCGTCAGCCATGTCAGCGGCGTCCCCTGCAGCCACTGCCTTACCCGCTCGCTCAATCCGAGGGATTCTGCGCCGGTCTGCGCAGAAAACCGAAAAATAATTACGGCAATCGCTATCATGGCGACCGCGGCAATCACATTCTTGCTTCTTCTTTTGTTAATCTCTCCCATGTCTTTTCTGTTTTCGCCTGTGTAAAACGTCCCCTTTCTGCTTGTACTGCAACGAATGCAGGGCCTTTTTCCGCCCGCATAAATTGACCTTAATCATACCATATTTTTACTGACTTCTCAAGGATAACATCGCTGTATAACAATATTGTAACATTCTGCACCTTGCAACTGGCTGTCTGCTCCCTGTCTTTCTTTTCTATTTTAAAAGCGACACAGCATGACAAAATTCCCGTTTTTCTTATTTTTAATATTCTCCGGCAAAACACATTGATACCGCAACCATGCTCCATACTGCAAAGGCTTTCAATCCGATAACGTTTTATATATACGCAGCTTCCCTTCCGCCCTGCCGCTTTCTATGCCTTAAAAATACGTTGTCCCTTCTCTCGATTTTATAATGGGAAAATGCAGCTTCCTTCTGCGCTTTTCCTTTTTTATCGGATCGCATAAATTTTACAGACAAAAAATACAGCCACATTACTGCTTCCTGTATTTCTGCACTTCTGCATTTCTGCCAAAAAAATAAAAAAATTTTTAAAATATATATTTTTTATATTGAGATATGCAAAACACATTGCTATAATGAAACCACAAACCATAAAAAATACTCTGATCCGAATGCAAACACGCGCGGGTTTGCAGTCCACAATTCATATAAATGCTCAGCAAACCATCGCTAAAGAGCGCGTGCACATCGGTCCAAGAGTATCTATATTTCAATACCACAGGAGGTTCCAAATGGGAAGACCAAAGGGAAGTAAAAATAAGAAGAGTGCTGCAACATCTGCTGCCTTTGCTGACTTCGATCAGCAAATCGCCGCAGCGGAAGCGTCTATCGACGAGTTGCAAAAAGAACTGGCGCAACTGAACGATAGCGTAAAAACCAAGAAAGCCGAGCTGAAGGCTGCCAATAAAGCACTGGTTGCACTTCAGAAGAAAGAGGCTGCTGCTGCCGAAGCAAAGGAGGCGGCAAAGAGAGCTGTTGAGGCGCAGCAGGTCGCCGAGGCCTTTTTAGCCAGTGGAAAAAGCTTCGACGAAATTATGGCGGCACTTTCATAACCATCCGCTTCATAACTATCCGCCATCAGAACATGTTAAATGGAGGATTCAGCCGTAAAACCGACGATATATTTTCTGCAGCCATGCCGCAGGATACGAACCTGCGCCGCTATTACACCGGTGCGCATGGTCTATATTTTCTGCTGCTTCTTGCATTTCGAGGAAATATCTTCGCCGGTTTTTCCTTTTAAAAAATGTAGCTGCCCTTCTGGGCTGCTGCATTTTTCTATCTGTCTGTATTGATAACTACGCGGCATTGCTATCGCTTTTAGCAATGCTTTTTTGTAATAAAACGACCCGTTTTTCCATCTATCCAAACAATCGCGCCGGATATTTTCCCTGCGCAATCAGCCGGGCAATTGCCTCAACAACCGTTTGCTTGTCCTCTTTATATGTAACGCCAAACCACTGGTCGGGCGTCTTTAAAAGCTTTACCTTTGCCGCATCCTGCCGAATCAGCTGGTCGATAATATCCGGAAGCAAATATTCCGATGTCATCTCCTGGCCTCTCTGCTTTAAAAACTCCGGAAACCCTTCATTTAAAATGTCTAAAAACTCCGGCATCAGGCCCCACATATTCATCGAAACACAAGCCTCTGCATTTAATGTGCGAACGCTTCCATCACCGCTGCGGGCAACCGCACCTGCTGCTGTTTTTTCAATGTTGCGGGTCTCTTCCACCTTGCACAGGTAGCCGTCCGCATCTACGCTGCAGATCCCCCGCGTTACGCTTCCGTTATCGCTGAGCGTATTCTTCAGCACAAAGCCCGCCATGCAGTATTCTGTAGCAAGCGGCCGTGCCGCCAGATAGGCATACACTTTCTGAAATGCCGCAGCGCCGTAATAATCGTCGGCGTTGATCACCGCAAAGGGTTCGCGAACCAGCCCGCGACAGGCCAAAATCGCCTGCCCGGTTCCCCAGGGCTTCGTCCGCCCTTCCGGCAGTGCAAATCCCGGCGGCAGATCGTTTAATTCCTGATAGGCGTATTCCACGCGGCAGATCTTTTCCATGCGCCTGCCGATGATTTCCTTAAAATCCGCCTCTAAACTGCGGCGGATTACAAACACCACCTTGGTAAAGCCCGCCTGCAGTGCGTCGTACACCGAATAATCCATAATAATTTCGCCGCCTGGCCCTACGGCCTCCAGCTGCTTAATGCCGCCGCCATAGCGCGAACCGATGCCGGCAGCCATAATCACTAACGTAACGTCGTTCATCTTTTCCTCCCGCTCTTTTTTGTGCGCCCGCACAATGGCCCTTCCTTCGCCTCTGCGAGGCCATGGTCGATCTCTTATTTTTCACACACGGAATTCTTCATTGGACTTATTGTACCATAGATTTTTTCGGCTGGATATGATAAAAACAAAAAACTTCTATGCTTCTGTGCTTGGGATGCAGCACTCGTTTGAGCGGCTTAAAAAATAATCAATCCCTCCCAAACAGATCCCTTGTATACACCTTATCCTGCACATCGTCCAAGCAGCTGTCATAGCGATTGGCGATAATTGCCTTTGACTGCGATTTAAACTCTTCCAAATCGTTTACAATCCGGCTGCCGAAAAACGTTTCACCGTCGTGCAACGCGGGCTCGTAGACCACCACCGTAGCGCCCTTTGCCTTCAGGCGTTTCATCACCCCCTGAATGGAGGATTGGCGAAAATTGTCGGAGTTGGACTTCATCGTCAGACGGTATACGCCAATAACAACCTCTCCCTCCCGTCCGGAATCGTAATCGCTTCCAGCCTCGTAGGTTCCTGCCATGGCAAGCACCCGATCCGCGATAAAATCCTTGCGCGTGCGGTTGCTCTCCACAATGGCCTGAATCAGATTCTCCGGCACATCAACATAATTGGCCAGCAGCTGCTTCGTATCCTTCGGCAGGCAATAACCGCCGTAGCCGAAAGACGGGTTGTTATAATGACTGCCGATGCGGGGATCAAGACACACCCCGCGGATGATCTGCTGGGTATTCAGCCCTTTCATCTCCGCGTAGGTATCCAGCTCGTTGAAATACGACACACGCAGCGCGAGATATGTATTTGCGAACAGCTTTACTGCTTCCGCCTCGGTAAATCCCATGAACAGCGTGTCCACCGATTCTTTCAGCGCCGCCTCTTTCAGCAGCGCCGCAAACCGCTGCGCCGCCGTCAGCAGCCGCGGGTCGGTTTCATCCGTACCGACAATAATCCGCGACGGATATAAATTGTCGTACAACGCCTTGGATTCCCGCAAAAACTCCGGGCTGAACAAGATATTTGCGCTGCCTGTAGCCTGGCGAATGGCCTTTGTATATCCCACTGGAACCGTGCTTTTAATGACCATTATCGCCTGTGGATTGACCGCCATCACCTGACGAACCACCGACTCCACTGCCGAGGTATCGAAATAGTTTTTTTTGCTGTCGTAATTCGTAGGCGCAGCAATCACCACAAAATCCGCCTGACGATAAGCTTCCGCAGCCTCCGTAGTCGCTGTCAGCTGCAGCGGATGCTCCGCCAGATATTTCTCTATGTATTCGTCCTGTATAGGCGACTTGCGCCGGTTGATCAGCGCCACCTTCTCCGGAACCACATCCACCGCAATGACGCGATTGTGCTGCGCCAGCAATGTGGCCATAGAAAGCCCTACATAGCCCACGCCGGCAACCGCAATATTCAAGCTGTTCATGTTTGTTACTCCCTGTTGCTGTTGTATCTGTAGCACAATACTCTTTGCGCATTTGACTGCCATTTTATCAACCAGTCGATTGCCGTTCTGTTATGCGCAAGATTCTACTTTTGTCTATCTTCTTTCCAAATTGTACGTTCCACTAACGGCGACCATCTTTTCTTTCTTGATTAAATCTGGTAAAACTCCCGATACCACTGGGCAAACCGCCGCAAACCTTCCCGCAATGGCGTATTGGGTTGAAAACCGAACTCCTGCCGCAATGCTTCTGTATCTGCATAAGTAATTGGAACATCGCCCAGCTGCATGGGAACCAGTTCTTTATGCGCTTCGAAATTGTAATCCTGTGGTAAAACCTCTGCGCGAATCAGCTCCTGTTGAAGAATCTCCACAAATTCCAGTAAATTTACTGGTTGATGGTTTCCGATGTTATACACTGCATGAGGTGCCGAAGGCAAACCATCCTCGCCGATCTCTGTTTTCGGTGGGCCCTGTATTACACGGAGAATGCCTTCCACAATGTCGTCGATATATGTAAAATCCCGCTGACAATTTCCATAGTTAAAAATTTGAATCTTCTTTCCTGCCCGCAGCTTGTCCGCAAATCCGAAATACGCCATATCCGGACGACCCGCAGGCCCATATACCGTAAAGAAGCGAAGTCCTGTGGACGGAATATTGTAAAGCTTCGAATACGCATGCGCCAACAGTTCATTACTCTTTTTTGTTGCCGCGTATAGCGAAACCGGATTGTCTACCTTATCCTCCACGGAATAGGGTACTTTTTTGTTCGATCCATATACGGAAGAGCTGGAAGCATATACAAGGTGCTGTACACCCGTTTTTCCGTCGTCATAGGAATGGCGGCAGGCCTCTAAAATGTTATAAAAGCCGATCAGATTCGACTCGATATACGCATCCGGATTCGCAATGGAATAACGGACCCCTGCCTGCGCTGCCAGATTGACAACAATGTCCGGCTGGTATTTACGAAACAGCTCTGTTACCGTTGCTTTATCCGCAATATTTCCCTTCTGAAACTGAAAGCTTCCAGTATTTTTCTCTGATGCAATCGTCTGTAATCCACTTAACCGATATTCCTTTAACCTGACATCGTAATAATCATTCATACTGTCGATGCCAATAATCGTCACCTCCGGAAACTCCAGTAAAAGCCGTTTGGATAGACTTGCTCCGATGAAGCCGGAGGAGCCGGTGAGGAGGAAAGTTTTATTATTAAATCCAGTGTGCATTTTTAATCTCCATTTTTTGTTATTCAAAATCCAACATAATTCAGCTTTCAGGCCTTTAGATGATATTTTATCCTTTGTGAGAATATACTTCCTCCAGCAATATTTTTGTGCGGTCTCCAAATAATGGGCCATTAGTTAATTGAGGTACATCCATACCCGCATCATATAAATTTGCCTCTATTAAAGTAGGTATATAATCTTCTTCTAAAATAATATCCCATGCAACAATCCGAAAATGCGGAACACGAAGTGCACATATTTTAATCACTTCATCAATATCTTTAATCCGAGGCAAGACTACATCACGAAACGCAATCCCACTATTGGGATGTTTATAATATTTATCACCTTTTAAAGATAAAGCAAAATCTTTTAACTGACCACTTTCATCCATACCACAGGAAATTCCTCCACTATGAGCATTATCTACTCGACTATTGTTCGTTCCCATTCTTAATGAACGAGATAATATTATTACTTCTCCTGTACGATCAATTATTGACATAAAACGCATTGTATTTATAGAAAACTCATTAATATTGCGTAGTTCAGCGCATTGTTTCAGACACTTTTGAATAACGATATCTCCATCTAAAGATGTGAAAAGTTCCTTAATTCCTTTATAAGATAAGGACTCTCCTTCAAGAACAAAAACACCTGCTCCTCCACATGAATTAGTTGCCTTTTTAACAAATACAATTTTTTCAAAACACATCTGCCTTACAACTTCATCTACATCAACACATTGATTTTTAATCAACCAATATCCATTAAGCCTTTTAGCTATTAGCTTCGGATGACGAATATCAGGAAAAAGTGATTCATAATATCCTTTATGATCAACAATATGTGCAGCAGGTATGTTGTTAAAATAAGCCTGTATTTCTGTATAATAAATATCATCAGGCAAATATTTAATATCAAACACACCATTATTTTCATAATAATATTGATGATAAATCGGATCTATTTTTCCATATGGTTTATAAAATTTCTTTATTTCCTTTTTTTGCTCCACTGTCAATTTCTTTTTATTTTTTTTAAGCAATTTTAAAATATCAGCTTTATCTTTTCTCTTTCTCCGAATATTTTTTGCCCAAATTACAACTCTCAAATTAGCTACATATAAACTATGCAATATATTCATCGATTATTTCTTCCTCTCAACCACTCAAGTATCGCTGGCGTATTTTTACCAAAAACACCGCACCCCCATGCCATTTGAAATAGCCAAATGCTTCCTCCTGATGTATTCGCCTCAATTAAAATAGGTTCTTCATTTTTATCAATGGTAAAGTCCCAATTTATTACACCAAGCTGCGGTATAGCACTATGCATTTTTTTTGCGCTTGCAATAATTTTATCAAAATTATTAACTATATATCCTTCGAAAGCAACATGCGTATCTGGATGTTCAAAAAACTCATCTCTAAATTCAGTAAATGCCTTTTTATGCAATGTCCCATCGTCATTAATAGCAATAAACATCCCTCCAGCATGTGCATTATCTAAAAACGAACCACCTTGTCCAATCCTCATAATAATTGGAGCACAAACGACATCACCATCCCATATATAAGTCATTACACGAAATGTATTTACACTGTTGGAGTATATCTTTGCGATACTTTCGCTGCATATAATCCTCTCTTGAACTATAAAATTGTCACCCATTCCTTTTAAGGCAGAAATCATGTCTCCTTTATTTGAATCAAGTAAAATACAGCCTCTCCCACTATCACTATCAATACTTGGTTTTACAAAACAGGTTTTTTTAGAAAGAATTTCCTCTGCTCTTTTCCAATTAATTAATTGATATTCATTATCTCGAAGTATTCCATTCGCTTTAGATATAATGGTTTCAGGTATATGAACGCCAACTCCCGCCGCTATGATTGAAATGACATTTTTGTCAGCAAAAACATTAATGTAACTACGATTATAATTCATATAGCTTTCAAACTCGGGAATAAATAATATTTCCGGGATATAATATGGGTCAAAATTGCCTGTAAAAGCTGTATAATGCCTATGCCAAATATATGAAACTTTTTTTCCGTAATAATTTACGAATATCTCGTCAATCTTTTTTTCTTGATCTGATGATAGTTTTACTTTAGAATAAATAGCTTTACGCCGAGGATCTTTAAACTTTCTTATTTCTGCATGCAATTTTCTACTATGGTAATATTTTTCCAAATATAGCTTAAGCGTATTTTTCAATATTAGCTTAAATTTCATTGCTTTTATCTCCTTTTCATAAAGTAAAATAAATATCCAGATTATCTATTCTTTATTCTATTTAGATATGTTTCAAAAAATTTTATTATCCATCTTAAATTACTTTTATAGAAGATAAACGAACTAACAATGACTTCAAAAATCGAAAAAGAAACTATCATAAGTCCCCCAACAGTCCAGGAAACCCAGGATAAAAACTCTATTTTAAACGTTAAACAAAAAAAATTAAATAATTGAGAATTTAAAATAATGTTAAATAAAGACCAGCACAGGAGATAAAAAGTATTTCTAATTTGTCGATTTAATAAATGGTGTGATACGAACCATGAATAATGAATAGTTCTAAATAAATTTGCAACAAGTGTTCCAATCGCTACTCCAACTATTCCAAATCGAATTGTTAAAATAATTGAAACAGTAATATTTAATCCTGCCTCAACGAATGCGCCCCATTGAGTCTCTTTATATTTACCAGCAGCCTGTACCACTGTTAAATATGGAATTCGAATACATCTTACCAATTCCGCTAAGACTATTGCTATTGCAAATGCAGGAAGAAGATATTCGGTATCATTCACTCCTCTTGTGTAAAGTGTAACAAATGGCAATATAAGCGCCAACGCTGCAGATAGCGAAACAGAAATAAAAAAAACAACAAAATATTCATAACGGTTTAGAACCCCTCGCATTTCATCTATTTCTTGCTTTGCCCACATATTTCCAAAGTATGGTTCCATACTGCTTGTAAATATACTTAAAATTCCTTTTAATCCCTTAATGACAAGATTATATACCGAATAAACTGAAACCATTTTAGTCGAAGTCAAAATGGTCAACAATATAATATCTGTATTTTCATGTATAATCAATGCAATAGAGTTTGCCGCAGCGTATTTTTGATTTTTCATCCATGAATTTTCTATTGGTGCTTTTGGATTCAGTTTATATATTTTAGGTACAGAAACAAGCAAAAAAATTGGACCAATCGCAAAAATGACACCACTAAAAAACTTTACCATTTGAATTGATCGATTTTGATAGATTAATAAAATCGCTATAAAAACGTTAGCTATAGTTAGAAAAATTCTTAATGATGTGTAAAAATAAGTTTTATTATCAGTATCCAAAAGAACTTTGTATGCATATCCACAAACATAAGTAACAATATTCCCCACCCCGATAATCACAAGAAGTGATGTGATTTCTAAAAACGAAAAATTATCTTTTGAAAACCATGGATAAATCAATAGCAATACCAGCATATAAAAAAGAAATATCAATGTTGCTTTTTGCATGTACTGTTTAATTGCTTTAATTATTCCACTTGTTTTTTCTATATCATTACACGCCAAAGAATTATACAACTCTACTCGAGCTACTCCTGCTAATCCCATTGTTAGGATTTCTGTTATACTAAGAAATTGAGTTAATGATGCAACGAGTCCATTGTATGCCGAACCATACGCAAGCAAAATGAATCTCGGTAAAATAAGTCCGCTTATTAACAGAACAATCTGATATATTCCGTTGGCTATGGAATTATATATAACTCGTTGTTTCCTACTTATAGTTTCCATTCCCAAGCTCCGTTCTAAAACAATTTCAATATTTATATCTTTTTAGGAAGTTTTATCCAACTTCCCAGCGTATAATCCCATTCGACTGGTTCCATCCTATCAAATCCACTCCCATCAAAAAATGTAAGTTCTCCAAAATATAAGATGCCATTAACTTCATAAAAATCCACACGAAGCTCTATTGTTCCTATTGCAAGTCTTTCTGCCAATTCAAACATAAGTTCATAGTTCTTAGGCCTTGGTGGTTTATTGCTTGAATGATCATATCCCCAAGTAAAATTTAACCATTTATAATTTCTATCAAAGTAATCGGCTTTAGTATAAATCCCTCTATCTTGATTGATCATACAAATTTTAGCTTTCCCATTGAATGTGTAAACTTTATAATCTTTCAAAATAGTTGATTTACTCATCTGGTCAGTAGAATCCTCCATGTATTTTTCCACAATAATACGCGGTTTGACATGTTTATAAGGCCATTCTCTACCATAATAAAAGTAGTTCCTTTTTAATGACTTTACTATTTTCTTCCTCGTGTGATCCAAATCCATCTCATTTTTATCTCTACAGATAACTAATCCTCCACTATCGTGTGTAGATTTTAAGACGAACTCATTTGGAAGTTTTTCAAAATCAATTTCCTCAAATGAATCCCATATTCCTATTGTTGGAATGATATATTCTTCTCCTATAATCTTAGCAACATAATTTTTTACTTCATACTTATCTACCATAGTAGTGTAGATAGACTTTCTATCATATAATTTTAGCCATTGCAATTTTTCATTAAAAGTTTGCGGGTTATCCAGGTTTAGTTCATACCCCATAGTTGCTTTAAACATATGTTTAAGATATTCCTCATCTGGCATTGAGTTATACATGCCACGTACAGCATTTACTTTGAATCGGTAATTGCTGTTAGAGATATATTTCATCAACCTTAACACCATGCTATTCATATAGCCCTCCATTTGTTAAGAATTTAAGTTTTACTCTCTACAAAAGCCCACCGTCTTCTCTATGTAAAATATTCTTCATGCCAAAATAGGTATTTAACAGAAACATATGAGATAACAATAAATATCATCAGTAAAATTATCGTTGAAAAAGTGTTACTCTTTCTAAAATCTCTCTGAGCTTCAAATATCATTCCTGTAATTATAGGAGCCATTGCGCCAAGCAAATAGGCAGGTCTTAGTACCATTTCATACTTGCCAATATTACTTAGAATAAAAAGCATATAATACAAAGTAAAATCATAGACCTTAATTTCTTCTTTTTGAGGATATTTGTATTGTTTTACTATTCTACTTATCTTAATGGGAATATAGGTGTTCACATATTGCAATATGACCAATATACATATAACAATGACTCCATAATAACAAAACCTAGTACTTGTATACCCTTCCCCTCCGGTGTATTGCAAATATTTAAATGCAATACTATATAAAAATCGATTAGGTAGTCTAATAAGAATATTTGCAGTGAGTGGGATCATTGCACTTCCAACTATAGCAATGGCTAATCCTTTTCTTCTATCAGTAAATTTAGTTAAAAATACAAATGGAATTGCTGTAATAAATGCTGGATGAAACGTAGCAGCTATAACACTTACTATAATAAAGGTACTAAGGCTTCTATTTTTATACAGGTATAAATAAATAGCCAATGCTGTAACCGATGCAGACAGCGCTGTGCGTAATCCCGAAACAACTTGAAAAAAAGGAAGCAGTGAAAAACAAATTAGGATTTCGAAGATCACCATTATACTTTTTCTACCGCCTCGATTTCTCCACCAATCGACTCCGATATATGCAATAATACTATAGCTAACAAGTACAAACATCCAAGCCATGATATAGTAATTCTCTATGTATTTTGCTACTGTGTAGACTATAAAATTAAATGAGTAACAAAATTTCATTGAAATATTAGAAGTAAATGTATCTCCATAAACAAACACATATTCAAATAACGAATACCCTGATTTTTTAATTAAATCCATCATATGGAAGTGGCGTGCCAAATCCATATTATCCGTTCTCATCACATGAAACTGTGTTGCACGCAGTATAGCTACACAAATAATTAAAAAATATGTAATTTGAGTTATTGTAATTATAAATTTTTTTCTTTTTATCTTCATATCACAAGATTTCGATCCATCTCTGGCTTATCTTTTCTAAAGGATATTTTTCACAAATCTTAGTTGCTTCTTTTGAAATATATGTGGCAAAACTTTTTTCTTCAATTACACGTTTCATCGCCTCATACAAGGCCGTCGTATTCTTGATTGGAACAAGAATCCCGTTCACTCCATCTTTTATCACCATTCTTGCTCCACCTATCGGGCAATCAGTGACAATAGTCGGGATTCCCATTCCCAGAGCTTCCAACATCGAGTTAGATATGCCTTCATAATCTGAAGATGATACATACATTGCAGCATCTACCATTTTTGAATGAATATTATTACAAAAACCAGGGAATATTATAAAATTTTCTAAATTTAATCTTTTTACATATTTTTCAAGTTTGTTTTTTTCGTTACCTTGTCCATAAATCTCCAATCTATAGTCGGGATATTCATCGTGCAATATTGAAAACGCATCAATCATCATGGGTAAATTCTTTTGAGGATGCAACCTGCAGGCTGCAACAATTACTTTTCGTCGCTCGCCTTTATAAGGTTTTGGTAAATTACTATTGATAGGATTTGGTATAGTAACTCCTTTTCTTTGCACCTTTTCTGGAAACATTTTCATAGCATCCTCTGTTTGAAATACGCAAACATCAGCACGGCAAAATGCCCAATCCCGCAATTTTTGTTGCAATTTTCCAGAAGGGCATTCTTTAGGATTGTTACGCTCAGAAACAACGATTTTATTTTTAACAAAAAAGGAAGACACTCCACATACAAAAATGGAAGACACGATAAATGAAAGAACAGTTGCATCAGGTCTTTGCTTTAGAATACTAATTGACTTTGCTATTTGCTGAATGTACCTAATTGGCTTTATTTTACTTGTAGTGCGGATATTCAGTATTTCGATTTCTTTTGGTAATTTATAACTTACACCATAATTTTCCGCACCAGTTTGAATGATCGATACTTTATGCCCCTGTTTAATCCATTCACTGGATAATTCACTCAAAACGCGCTCTGCACCGTCATTTCCTATCGAGATTGTAAGTATAATGATTTCTTTCCCCATTATTTTCTTACTCTCCCCCTAAATATTCGATTAACCTTTTATATGCTTCAACCATTCCTATCTCAGCAGTCCACCCAAGGTTTCTTAACTTTCCAGAATCCAAGTACATAGTCACATCTGGCGCGTATCCCATATTACCTTTTTTCTCGGTCTGAACCCCTATTGTTCCATCGGCAACATCATTACTCACCAGTTCTGCTATCTTTCGAACACTCTTTGTTTCTTTGTCATTACAGATGTTATAAGCTTGCCCTCTTTCTCCCTTAATAAGAGTTGTTAGGATACCAGTTAGCGCATCAGTTAGATAAACAAAATTCGAAATGCTTTTTCCCTCTGTATGAAGAACAATATCTGTTTTTTCAACAACTGATCTGGCAAATTGCATTGGCATGCGATTGTCAGTGAGTGGCACACCCGCACCAAAAGTCTGGGCAAGTCGAGCAATTTTCACATTTACATCATATTCAGCGGCATATGACGCACACAGGCATTCACAAAGGCGTTTAGATTCAGAATAAGAAGAGCGAACGTTCAAATGATCAATAATACCAATCTTATCTTCTGTCATTCTCTGCCCAGGTTCGTATGGAATTCCATACTGTTCCATAGATGAAAGATATACCATTGAAGCATCATTACTCTTAGCAATCTCAAGTACCTTGATTATACTTTCAATCGAAGATTTGATTGTTTCTACTGGATGCTCAATAAAAAATTTGGAGTTTGTTGGTGAGGCAGTGTGGATAATATAGTCGCATTTGACATGACAATCAGACACGAATTCTACATCATTATACTGTTCACCATAAATAGCTCTTGCTTTTTCAGTATTGCGGATTTGTCCAATAATCTTAATTCCACATGAATATTTTGCATTGGCAGCAAGGATCGTTCTTATAAGCATAGACCCAATAAGACCGGTTGCTCCAGTAATCAATACAGCCGAATCTTTCAAATCGAGGAATAGTTCCTTGTTTTTAAGTATCTCCTGAATATCCGCTTGTGCCCTATCCATGATTTTCTCCTTAAATTCCAAATATTTGTGAGTTCTCGCGTGCGTCTACCAAGGCTCGAAATGTGTAGAAATCATTAGGTGTGGTAATTTTGATATTCTCCGGAGACCCTTCCACAGGAAAGAGTGGTTGCCCAAAGTGCTGCATCATGCTGGCAGAATCGATGAAGGTAAGCCTATACTTTTCAGCCTTTCTATGTACTTCAAGAATGTCCTTTAGGTAGAAACTCTGAGGCGCACGGGCCATCTCAACTCTTGATCGCTCAATAATTTGTCCAATTTCTCCGGTCTCAGTTTTTACTGTGATAGTTTCAATGGCTGGAGTTACTGTAATTGCTGTTCCGTGTGCTTTAACGCAGTTGATGTTTTTACTAATCGTTTCTTCATCAATCAAAGGACGCACACCGTCATGGATGAGTACTATCGAATCAGAACCGAAAAGCGCTCGTGCCTTCAGCAGTCCATTTCTCTGGGATTCAAGTGCTGTATCTCCTCCAGCCACTACCGCCTTAACCTTGTTCAATCGAAATTTTTCGATTAAATCTTTACAATAGCTAATCCAAGGCTTAAGGATAACAAGCACAATGCCATCAATTTCCGGATGCTTATTAAACTCTTCAAGCGTATAAACCAGAATTGGCTTACCATGGAGCTCCAAAAATTGTTTGGGTTTTGATTTTGTATTCATTCGTTTGCCAGTTCCGCCAGCAAAAACGATTGCTATGTTGTACATAATCGTCTCTTCCTTTATTGATTTAATTCCCTATTCTTATCAGGAAAGTAATAGATCCCCTTATAGTCCGTATACGGATGATCCATATCTACAAAGATTAGATCATGCTTTGCAATACGTTCAGGAACTGGTGGACGCTGCATATAATTGCCAAAAATTAATGTTAAATATTCATGATATCCGGCTGGAAGAGGCATTTTATACCCTTCAAAATCAAACCACACAACGGATTCAAACCATTCTTTTGGGAAATTATAAAAAGCAGTTCTTCCCCATAACTCTTTTACGTACTTGCAGCTATCCCAAAGCTCAGCATACTTTCTAATTTTTTTATCAGCCCATATCCAAATATTGTCTTTCATTCTTTTTGAGGGAACTAAAACAAAAAAAACTTTTGTTAATACTCTTATAGCCTTTCCTCTATTGTTTGGTAGCCGCTGAAAGTTGAATAGATTGTATATATAGCTGTAAAGGATTTGTTTGTATTGGAGCAGTTTATTGTCAGGAGTCGGAACTATTGGTCCAAACTCTAATGATATCCCATGACATAAATCAGAATACTGATTGTAAGAACAAATAAAGGTTGTATTTGGATCTCTTAAAGACGCAGAACTATGATGATAATTTACATTTCGGTCAGTCTTACAAAGCACGAATCGTTCTTTGTCCCCATATTTATTCCACAGTTCAAAAAACCTAAGATAGTCTGGTTCAGGCATCAAACAATCCACATCATCATCCCATGGAACAAATCCATGTTCTCTCACTGCACCTATAGCGCCTCCTCCAATCAGATAGAACATTAAACTATGCTTATCACAAAACTCCTTGAAATATAGTAGTATATCCAACATTTTTTCCTGCATCTTTTTAAGCATTTCTGAGGATATCTCATAGGTGGTAAAATACTTATTTGTATCATTACTCATAATCTTATATTCTCCCGTTTTAGCCTCTATACTTCGGGAAGTAATCTGGGTTTTCAATTTCTTTTCTCATATCCGTCAACTCATTATATTTTCTACCATCGTATATCTTCTTTCCTATGTAAAAACGATTTAAATCACCTTTATAGAAAGCTCTCTTAAACCTAAACAGACTGCCTTCTCCAGATCCCACTCCGCCGCCAAGATAGAATGTCTTATACCCATTGGCACAGCCCCAAAGGGCCGCATTGTACAGGAGTAGATTTCCCGGAGACAGAGAGCCGAACTCTCGCTGTGAACCAGACAAATGATAGTTCATGTGTCCATTCGCATAAACCATGATACTTGCTGCTATCACTTGTTTATTTTTTTCGGCCCAAAACACCTGCGAATTATGTGGAAGATCTTCTAATAAAGAGATGTAGAAATTTGGTTTGAAGTAGTAGTAGTCCTCGGCATCATCCTTATCCATTGTTTTATTGTAAATTTCACGAAACCTTTCAAATATCTCCGGAAAGCGTCCATTATACACCTTTACTTCATTCTTAATAGCTTTGCGGATCATATTTCTGTTTTTACTCGTGATATTATCCCAGATATTCTCAGGAGAACTGAGATCCATGTGAACAACTTCACCAAGCTGTATAACTTTGTAGAATGCTGAACAGCCCTCATGGTTCTTAATCAACGGATGGAAACGAACAAATTCGCTTACAATTCCGTTTTCCTTAATCCAATTTTCATACGCCGTAAAGAGTTCTTGTGTTTGTTCACCCTCTATAATCCAACCACCATAACCGTAAGGAGTTGCAAAGTCAAAGTACTGGCCTTCTGGAATCTTATCAATGAATCGTCTATCTTTAGCCACATCCCGTTTCATGACAACATTGATACCACGAATTTTTTCCCCTTCATATCTGAAGAGAAGCGGTTGGCCGTCCCCATGAATCTGGAATGCTTTAACATAACCACTTAACCAATAAACATCATAATTATGAAAGGAGCGAACAATGCTATCCCAGTGTTCCTTTTTTTCTATTGTATATACATCCAGCATTCTAAACCATCCTATTTACTAAATTGCTAAAGAATTCCTCTTTGAGATAGCACCCTTGCTATCTCTTCAGGAATCGACTCGCCTGCCTTGAACAAGAAATAATTTGTATCAAATGCTTGATTATTGACTATCTCATGTAAATCTTTAGTCCTTTCATTCTTCTTATAAAGCCAGTCATACTGCTCACACTTCTCAAAGAGTGGCTCAAATTCTTTTGTTTGATCCGCAACAAATATCACTCCACAATGATTCTTTTTCAGGTTTTTTCGATCCGGAAACTCGAATGAATCCATCGCAATATTTATTGCTCCCTGAATATAAGGATAACCAGTACTCAATTCAGTTAAAGGATATGCTATGTGGTCGCCACCAGATCTTGCATTTAGTTCAATCAAATAGACTTCGCCATCAACAATCTTGATTTCGGTATGGGTGGTCGTGTTATCAACCCCAACTTTCCTTAGTAATTCGGGGATAATCCTGTTAACTTTATCCCTTATCTTATCTGATAAATTAGCCGGCTGAAGATGGCCTAATTCAACGCAATGAGGAGGGCCTGAAGTAATTTTCTCAGTAACCTGAATTACCATGTGCTTACCATGATTGGATAGGCTTTCTACCGAATACTCTTTCCCTCCATCAATAAAACTTTCAATTATAATACTCCTCTTTGTTGCCGGCATTGCCTGAATCGAGTATTCAAGAGCCTCTTTGAGCTCTTTATCGTTCTCAGCTACAGAAACCCCTACTTTTCCTCCCATTGATGTAGGCTTCACAACAACAGGATAAAACAGGTTCGCTGGAACTGAGTCCCCAACAGTCCACACTATAAAGTTGGGCTGAAATAATTCTTTCACGCCTTTTGCTTTTTCCCGAACAAAAGCTTTGTCCGTAATAATTTTTGACAATTCTACAGGCATGCCAGGAAACCCAAGCGCATCGGAAACAATTGCAGCAATACTTACGGTCAGCTCAGTTGTAGGAAGAACGCCATTCACTCCGATGTCTTCGCATATTTCAACGATCCGATCTGTATCAAATACCGAAACATCGTGATGTTGATCTGAAACACTGACAACTCGGTCATGTAAGTTATTGGAAAAGCTATGCGTTTCAACTCCCATCTTTTTTGCATTTTCAACGAGAATAACAGCCATCTCGCCGGAACCAATGATTGCAATTATTTTTTCCTTACTCATAGCATGGCCTCCTTCAACGCAATGTTTACAATCTCCAATCTTGCAATACATCTACATTCTCTACTCCGAAGACAGGAATGCCCTTTCTCTTGGCAACTTTATTTCGTTCAAAGAATGAGTTATCTATGAATATCGACTCGCTTTCAGTAATAACCGAATATTTCTCATCTGAGAAAGTTAAACAAATAATATCATCAAATAAATCTTTCGATATGCCGTGGAGAACCATATCAGCTTCAAGTGTATTATCATGATCCTCATTGTGCCTGCTGATCATCACAATCCTCTTACCACAATTCTTACATTGGTAAAGAAAGCGAATTATTGATAAGCATGCCTTGCCTTTAACTACTATAGTGCCATCATAATCAATATAAACAGTATTGAATGATAAGTCCGTCCTATATCTTGCGAAAAGAGTTCTATCTATTATTACAGAATAAGAATTGTCAACCGCATCAATATCCTTTCCTAAAGCTGTATAAACACTTAGTAGCGGTAAATTGTAGCCTCTTGCTCTTGTTTGGCACATAGTACCAGCACATCTCATTGAAATCTCAAGTAACTTAGAGACTCCAGATGCGTCTTTCTTTATCTGAAAGTACCACAAACCAGAAAGTTTGAGCCTATCATTAATGGTCTGCGCAATTCCTAAGATTTCTTTATCTGGAAAAACTGTTCTTCCATATACACTCATCCCAGAAAATACTTTTTCTCTTTTTCTTGGCAGCACTTTTATAAGACTGTTATGCCGATCTGAAATACAATCTACAGTCATTTCCTCACCTGGAAGGTATTCAAGCACTACATAATCTTTTAGTTGGCTTATATCTGCTTCACTTGGGGATTTGATAATCTTTGCTCCTATTGCACCTTCCCCTTCTGCTGGTTTTATGAAGCATGGATACTGAATATCTTCTTGACTGTAAACTCTGGGGCAAAAGTTGCAATCTTTGAACAGTTCATATGTTTTCCTCTTATCATTACATATTAAAGCGGAATGATAATCAGAATTAACAATTCTTGCTGAGAATTTATCTTTATTTTTTGCAAAAAATACAACGCATGAGTCATTAGTTGGAAAAACTATGTCGATTCCATATTCATCAAGAAACGCTTGGAATCTTTCCTCAAAATCAGGATCATCAATTTGCGGAAAAGCAAAGGTATAATTTACAAAATTGAACTCGTTATGTCCTCGAATAGATGCAATTCCAAATACTTCAACACCCTCACAGTTTGATAAAGCATTATTTATTTCAACCGCGCTTTCATTCTGCGCAGGATACACACACACTCTTATCATCGCAGTCATTGTCTCCTTGTATACTTAGAATTGTTCTATGCATTTTATGATTAGTTCCATTTCATCTGTTCCATATCTCTGATCACAGGGGATGCATAACAACTCCTCGTAAAAACGTTCAGCCTCTCCGTATGTAGCATCAATATATTTTGGCTTTGGCCATACTATCGGGGCGAATATCTGATTGTCACGAAGCCATCCTTGCAACTCTTTTCTTTTTCCGTGGCACCTAATTGGATAATACAAGGGCGTAACATGATCGGGAAGACTTGGGAACAAGCTATCTATCTTAGGGCTATTCATGTGATTAAAGAGATACATATAATTGCATCTTCTTCTTTCTTTTAAGTAATCGATATCCATACTGGCTTGCACTTCATATGATTTTTTAGCCATACGAAAAACAATGGTTTGTTCCTCTAATAATTTTTCGGCATCAGCAAACATCTTTAAGAATTCTTGTTTCTCACCAATTCCTTGAAAGATATAGTCAGCTTTTGCTTTCATTGCTGTGGTCTTTGCAGCGATCAATATAGAATCTTCCCTTTCAGGTTTGGACTTAAAATCTCCTTTTACTTTCAATGCAAATCCCCCATCTGGAATACCGTTCCATTTTCTAAAGCTGCCCACATAATAATCCGCCATTATTCTATCATAAGGACTATATAATGCTTGTGTAATATCCTCTATTATCACAGTTCCATTTTTCTTTTTCTCTTCTATAAACAGATTAATCTGTGAACAGGTATTAAAACCAAAATAATTATGAACTAATACTACCGAAGGATTTGCTTCCACAAAGTCCTGAATGAAGCGATTCTCTATTATATCCAACTTGTCACCAAGGGAATAGTAAAAGACTTGGTATCCATTTTGAATAAATGGTTCTATTACAGATGCACATGTAAATGAAGGTAACAATGCACGTCTGTTTTGACTGTTAATATTAGACAGAACAAGAGCTATCGCACTTCTTCCAGATGAGGTAAATACATCATCTTCATACGTCACATTAAAGAAAGTACTGTCCAGTTTTGTATGATGATCACAACTCTGTGGGAGCCAGAAGTTACTTCCTATTTCCTTCAGCATTGTTTATTCCTCTCAACATCCAATGGCTTATGGAGACGTTTTTTTATGCCATTATCAATTACCCAGTTATCTCCATTTTTATCTACCGTTATTGTCGCTATATCTGCAATATCACCACGCTTAATGACCTTTAGAACAGTTTTCCAAATAATTGATACATCTAAAGTAAAACTGCACTTTTTAACATACTCTAAATCATATTCAAATATCTCTTCCCATGTGATAAAGCTCCGGCCTTTAATCTGAGCCAATCCAGTTAAACCGGGCCTTACGTCATGTCTGTGGGATTCTTCTTCTGTGTAATATGGCAAATAGGAAACCAAAAGCGGTCTTGGACCAACAATTGACATCTGGCCCAAAAAGATATTCATCAATTCTGGCAACTCATCAAGGGAAGTAGATCTAAGAAAACGACCATACTTATTCACTCGTTTTTCATCTGATAGCAGATTCCCTTCTTTATCCTTACTGTTATCCATTGTTCTAAATTTTATTAAATGAAAAACTTTACCTTTCCAACCAAGGCGGCATTGTGTGAAGAAAGGATTTCCTTTCATAAACAAAGAGCCTAAGATAATAAGGACGAGTAAAATTGGAGAAAGAATAATGAGTGTAGCCGTAGATAATATGAAATCTAAAACTCTTTTAATCCATGATCTATACATAGTCACCATACACATTTTCAGAAAGTCACATTTAAAGTCCTTTGACTTTTTTTGCAGGAATACCTAAATACAAGCTATTCATTTCAGTAGATTTTGTTACTACAGCACCAGCTCCTATTACCACCCCCCTACAAATTCGAACATTTGGGAGAATAGTTGAATTTGCGCCTATCCACGCGCCATCTTCTACAAAGATTGAACCACAAATGGTTTTTCCAGCCCTTTTTTCACTTGTTCCTACCTCATGTGAAGCACACAAGAATTTTACATGAGGCCCTATGTAAACGTTATCTCCTATGGTAATACTGATGCTACTTATATCAGTATTGTGAAAGTAAACAAAGCGATTCAAATAACATCCTTTTCCAATATTGACACCGCTTAGTCTATCACAATAAAACTCGGAGGCAATTATTGAATTACTTCCAATCTTCATTCCCAGATTTCTGTACAGTTTTATTCGAAACCGCATTGGAAGCAACTTCCCTAATATCAGAATAGCTTTATTGAAAGCTCGCAATACTACTCCTCCTTAAAATCCTATTGTTTGAAGCGTCTTCTAACCCCCCACCAAGCCACTTCTCCGACGATCAAGATTCCAAGTGCCGAACAGTTAAATCCCAGCCACGTATTATCAAGACTTTCCACTACAATCTTTCCAACAAAACAAGCTACTGCGAAAAGAACGATAACAACGGTCAGAGCCAGCACCTGTAGCTTTCTTTCATCTATATTTCTATCTATCCTTGTGATGATGACCCTACTGACTCAAAGCACCTCTTAATGATCTCAATTACCCGATCTTGCTCTCCCACCGTCATTTTATTATCACTAGGCAAGCACAACCCTCTCGCGAAAATATCCGCTCCCACATCAGCTGCTTCCTGCTGCGCAATGTAGACGTTACTCTGCGCTCTGCCGTTTCCTTTCGCTGTTATAAACCCATGCATACGATACATCGGTTGCATATGCATAGGCTTCCAAATCGGACGCCCTTCTGCGTTAAATGACGCCAATGCCTCCAGTATTTCCGTCGGACAGCTCTTTCCCAGTTCGCTTATGTACAATGCCTCTGTCTCGCTTCTCACCTGCTGGCACATTGCTTCTTTGTTGATCAGAATGCAACTCAGCCAGTAATTTGGTTCGCTGTGTTCAAAATCAACAGGGTTCATCGTTATGGGAAGGTCTTTGAATCCTTCTCTGTATCGTTCATAAATCGCTTTCTTCTGCGCAATGTGATCTTCCAGATACGGCAGCTGCCCCCGCACGATTCCGGCG
>CATJIF010000096.1 GCA_949740445.1 uncultured Peptostreptococcaceae bacterium
CTGCACATCCAGCTCCGATAAAACATCGTCTAAAAGAAGCACAGCATCTTCTCCCGTTTCTTCCCGGATGAGATAAATTTCCGCAAGCTTTAAGGAAAGCGCCGCTGTCCTTTGCTGCCCCTGCGATCCAAACCGGCGCATATCAATGCCGTTAATCTGAAGATTCAGGTCGTCTCTGTGAGGCCCGGATTCGGTATTCCTTTTGGAAATGTCTCTGACAAACGAATTTTCAAGCCGTTGGAGAAATACCTCTTTTTGTTGCATCGGGTTTTGCGCAAGTGGAATATTGCTTTCGTAAGAAACCTCTAAATTTTCCTTGCCATCGGTAATTTTCTGATGGATTTCCTTCGAAATTTTTTGCAATTTCGTGATAAAAGAATCGCGGTCGCATATAATCTTTGCACCGTAAAACGCCAGTTCTTCATCGTAGACAGAAAGCAAATGGCGATCCACATTGCCTTCCTTCAATAAAATATTTCTATTTTGAAGAATTTTTTTGTATTTTCCTAAATTTTTATAATATACAGGACGAATCTGGCATAATTCACGGTCGATAAACTTCCTGCGCTTTTCCGGTTCTTCTTTTACGATCTTAAGATCCTCCGGGGAAAAGACAACTGCGTATACCTGCTTGAGCATATCGCTGATTTTGGGCGCCCTTACACCGTCGATTTTAATCAGCTTTCCCTCTTTTCTGTAAGTAATCTGGATTTCTGTCTCGCGATCTTCCTTGATAGAAACAGAAGTTACCTGGCAGACATCTTTTCCAAATCCGATCATTTCACTGTCTTTATTGGTGCGAAACGACCTTCCCATGCTCATAATGTAGATGCTTTCCAGCAGATTTGTCTTTCCCTGAGCGTTATTTCCTGTAATTACATTGAGACGGCGATGAAATTGCAGATGCTGTTCCTGGTAATTCCGGAACTGCTGAAGCCTGATTTCCTTGATATACATAATTTAATTGGAAATTCTGACGGGAAGAATTAAATATTCATAGGCCTCCCCCTCCGTCGGCTTTATCAGGCATGGGCTGACGCTCGAACCAAATTCCATGCAGATTTCATCATCGTCCACTACCTTCAGCACATCCAGAAGGTACTTGGAGTTAAATCCGATTTCTAAAGGTTCTCCTTCGCACTGGATAAAGATTTCTTCCCTTACATTTCCTTCTTCGGAACGCGAAGTCACAACCATGGATGCCTCGTTGATGGAAATGCGGATGAGATTATTTTTTCCATCCCTTGCCAACAGCGATGCCCGCTCAATGCTTTCGGAAAGCTGCGACCGTTCGACTTTCACCCGTGTTTTATATTCCTTTGGCAGTACATTTTTGAAATCAATAAATTTTCCTTCCAGCATGCGGAGCATAATTTTTGTATTTCCAGTTAAGAACATCGCTCTTTTTTGATCTAATATAATATCCATATCCGGATGCTCCTCCGAATCTGAATCCTGAATTACCTTATTGATTTCGTTTAAGATGCGGGCGGCGATTACAATCTTTTTCTCTTCTTCGTTTTTTACGTTTTCTTTTGTGATGGCCATGCGATAGCCATCCAGAGCCACTAATTGAATCAGCGTTTCTTCGATGTCGATCAATACGCCGACAATAATTCCTTTCGAATCATCGGTGCTGGCAGCAAAGGCGGTTTTGCGAACCATATCCTTAAACAAATCTTTTTCGATTTTGATAGCGTGCGTTTCTTCGATGTCGCCTGCGCCAGGAAATTCGTCGGAAGGTTGTCCGACAATCGTAAATTCCGAGGATTGGCAAGAAACAACGACCATGCTGTTTTCTTTTTCTTCGATTTCGACCTCCGCAGACGGAAGTTTGCGGATGATATCGCTGAAAAGCTTTGCTGATATTACGACAGAGCCTTCTTCTTCTACCTGTACCTCTATCTTTGTCTCGATTGACAATTCCAAATCCGAGGCAGATAAAGTCAGCTGTCCGTTTTCTGCCTGTAAAAGAATTCCCTTTAATATGGGGATGGTGGTTCTATTCGTAATCGCTTTGGATACGATGGTAATTGCTTTGGAAAGCGCTTGTTGTTGGCATTTGAATTTCATGGTGCAGCCTCCTTGTTTTTAAATTTTTGCAGTAGAAGTAGTAGTAGTGCCTGTGAATATGTGGATAACTTCTGTGGACAAGTAATTTCAAAGCATTGCTTTTTTCAAAAACCTGTGGAAAACATGTTTTTTTGGTGGAAAAGCATTGTGGATTGTTTTAAGGTTGCTTCAGTTCGTTTTTCAGAGCTTCGATGGTCGTCTGAAGCTCGCTGCTGCCCGAAGCATCGGCTGCCAGGTCTTTTGCAATCTTTTCACAGCCGTGAAGAACCGTGGTGTGATCTCTGCCGCCGAACAGTTCTCCGATCTTCGGAAGAGAAAGCGCTGTCATTTCCCTGCACAGGTACATGGCGATCTGTCGCGGATAAGCGATGTTTCGCGAACGTTTGGCAGAATCGAAGTCCGCAAGCTTAACATTGAAGTGTTTTGCCACCTGCCGCTTAATTAGATCGGGTGTAATTTCCTTTTCTTTCGAGACAAATACATCCTGAAGTACCTGATATGCCAGATCTTTACTTATTTTAGCATTGGAAAGATTTGCGTAGGCGATGATGCGGTTAAAAGCGCCTTCCAATTCACGGATATTGGAAGGAATCTTTTCTGCGATAATATGGATGACTTCCAATACGTTATCTGTCAGGTAGACTTCATCCACCTCTGCCTTTTTCGTTAGGATCGCTACGCGGGTTTCGTAATCGGGGGGCTGGATATCAGCCACCAGACCCATGCCAAAGCGCGAAGTCAGACGTTCTTCCAGCCCTTTCATCTTTGAGGGCGGCTTATCGCTGGTGAAAATGATTTGCTTGTTGGCCTGAAACAGCGTATTGAAGGTATGAAACAATTCTTCCTGCGTACTGTCCTTTCCTTCGATAAACTGCACGTCGTCCAGCATAAAAACGTCGATGCTTCTGTATTTGTTTTTAAATTCCATCTGCCTGTTTTCGCGGATGGCTTTGATCAGCTCATTTGTGAACATTTCCGAAGATACATAAAGCACTTTTAAATTCGGGCTGTTTTTTCGTATCGAATGGCCGATGGCGTGCATCAAGTGCGTTTTTCCCAGCCCGGCGTCTCCGTACAGGAACAGAGGATTGTGGGCATTGGAAGGATTATTGGCAACAGCTAAAGAAGCGGCATGCGCAAACTGATTATTTTTTCCAACAACAAAGGTACTGAATATGTACTTGGGATTCAGGTCGAGTTCATCTGTATATGGGGTGTATTGTTGCTCTTCCGTTTTTCCGTCGATATCTTCAGCCAAAAGAAATACAGCTTTGTAGGGCTTTGGAAGAATTTGAGACAGGCAGCTGTTAATCGTCTGATGATAACGGTTTTCCAAAATGGACTTTGCCATTTCACCATCGGCAGCAAAAATGAACTTATCATTTTCCTGGTCGACATTGATGGGCTTTAATGGAACGACCCACGTTTCGAAGGCGGTTTTCGTCATTTCGCTTTCAAGAAGCTCCAGGACTTCGCGCCATATTTGTTCCAACTCTTTTTTCTTCATGTAACTTCCTTCTGTGAAATCCTGTGATACACGGATGCCCTTGCGCTTTGCGCACAACAGGCTTATTGATATTATCATATCAAAAAAAGTTATCCACAGGCAAGCATTATCTGAAAATAAGAAAAATCTATACGTTGAGCTTTGGGCAAGGCAAAGCAGCATAATTAGTGGATGCCCTCCGCAAATATATAAAAGTGGCTATAGATATAGTAGAATCAGAGATAATGCGCAGGAAAAAAAAGGATTTTTTATGCAGAAAAAATCGAAATAAAAAGAAAAAGAGCGAAAATAGTTTCGGAAAAGGAAAAAAATAGAAAACATAAAAAGTATACTCTTTTACTTAATCTCATTGATAAGCCCAAAAAACGTCTATTACAGGGGTGTAAAATGAAAAAATAATTATTTTAAATCAGAGCACTAAAAATAATTGAAAACAACCGGATTTTGGTGTAAAATGGATTATGTATTGGTATGTGCTTTTTCAGGGGTATGGGAACTGTCATTTTCCGGCAGGATACTGAGATAACATCAGATGAAAACCACGTAACAAAATAGATACGATACGGAGGAAACCATGGCGTTCGAAGAAATCAAACAACAGGAGTACAATGCTGAGCAGATACAGGTGCTGGAAGGTCTGGAGCCTGTGCGCAAGCGGCCCGGCATGTACATTGGCACGACGGGGCCGCGGGGGCTGCACCATCTGGTTTATGAGGTGGTAGATAACAGCGTTGATGAAGCTTTGGCAGGCTTTTGCAAATCCATTGACGTAATCATCCACAAGGATAATTCTATTACAGTAGAAGACGATGGACGGGGCATGCCCGTAGACCTTCATCCAAAGATGAAGCGTCCGGCGGTAGAAGTGATCCATACGGTGCTTCATGCCGGAGGAAAATTCGGCGGCGGGGGATATAAGGTATCCGGCGGTCTGCACGGTGTAGGCGCCTCTGTAGTAAATGCGCTGTCCGAGACAATGGAAGTGGAGATCAAACGGGAAGGGCATATTTACAGGCAGACCTATTCCCGGGGAAAAATTACAAGCGATCTGACAATTGTCGGCGACTGTGGAAAAAAGACAGGGTCGCGGACGACTTTTAAGCCGGATGCGGAAATTTTCGAAGAAACAGACTTCAGCTACGATACGCTGGAACATCGGCTGCGGGAGATGGCTTTCCTGAACAAGGGGATTAAGATAACCCTGAAAGACGAAAGGGAAGGCAAGAAAAAGTCGGAAGTGTTCCATTACGAGGGCGGCATCCGCGAATTTGTAAAGCATCAGAATAAGAATAAAGAAGCGATTCACCCGGATATCATTTACTTTGAGCTGCAAAAGGACGACCACGAAGTGGAAATTGCCATGCAGTATACCGACCGCTACAACGAAATGATTCTTTCGTATGCCAATAACATCAATACGACAGAAGGCGGCGCCCACATGGTCGGGTTTAAATCTGCATTAACCAGGGTGTTTAACGATTATGCCAGAAAAAACAAGTTGATTAAGGATAACGAAGAGGGGCTTGCCGGCGAAGATGTGCGCGAAGGTTTAACAGCCATCGTTTCTGTTAAGCTGACGCAGCCGCAGTTTGAAGGGCAGACGAAGACAAAGCTGGGCAACAGCGAAATGCGGGGCTTTGTAGAGACGACCACCAACGAAAATCTGACGGCATTTTTAGAGGAAAACCCGCAGCAGGCCAAGGCGATTTTAGAGAAGTGCCTGCGCGCATCGAGAGCGAGAGAAGCGGCGAGAAAAGCCAGGGAGCTGACGAGAAGAAAGAGCGTATTGGAGGGCATATCCCTTCCCGGAAAGCTCGCGGACTGTTCGGAAAAAGATCCGGCTCTGTCCGAAATCTTCCTGGTCGAGGGAGATTCTGCCGGCGGCTCTGCCAAGCAGGGCAGGGACAGAAACCGGCAGGCGGTATTGCCGTTGCGCGGCAAGATTTTGAATGTAGAAAAAGCGCGTCTGGATAAAATTCTCAATTCCGAAGAAATTAAAAATATGATTACGGCCTTCGGATGCGGCATCGGAAGCGATTTTAACATCGAAAAGCTGCGCTATCACAAGATTATCATTATGACCGATGCCGATGTGGACGGCGCCCACATCCGCACATTGCTGCTTACCTTCTTTTACCGTTACATGACGCCGCTGATCGAAAACGGCCACGTATACGCCGCACAGCCGCCTCTGTTCCAGACGAAGAAGAATAAAGATGTATATTATACGTATTCGGAAAAAGAGCAGGAAAAGCTGATGGCCTCGCTTTCTGAAAAGTCGGGAAAACCAGTGATTCAAAGATACAAAGGTCTTGGAGAGATGGATTTCCACCAGCTGTGGGAAACCACCATGGATTTTAATAACCGAACGCTGATTCAGATTACGCTGGACGATGCCACAGCAGCGGACGAAATTTTTACAACGCTGATGGGCGACAAGGTTCCGCCGAGAAAGAAATTTATCGAAGAGAACGCACAGTACGCGACATTGGATATTTAATGCGAAAGGGATAGACTTACATGGAAAATTTATTACAGGATCGAAGCCGGTTGATTCAGCATGAGATCCACGATGAAATGAAAGACTCCTACATTGACTATGCCATGAGCGTCATCGTAGGACGGGCTCTTCCGGATGTCAGAGACGGCTTAAAGCCGGTGCACCGGCGGATTTTATACGGGATGAACGGGTTGAGCATAACGCCGGACAAGCCTCATAAAAAATCGGCGCGTATCGTCGGTGAAGTCATGGGTAAATACCATCCCCACGGCGACAGTTCCATCTACGACGCCATGGTGCGCATGGCCCAGGATTTTTCTATCCGCTATATGCTGGTGGATGGCCACGGAAATTTTGGTTCGGTGGATGGAGACGGCGCTGCGGCCATGCGATATACCGAGGCCAGAATGACTCCTTTTGCCCTGGAAATGCTGCGGGACATTGAGAAAGAAACCGTAGACTTTATGCCGAACTTCGACGGCGAGGAGGAAGAACCGAAGGTGCTTCCCTGCCGTTTCCCCCAGCTTCTGGTCAATGGTTCCAACGGTATCGCTGTAGGTATGGCTACGTCGATTCCTCCCCACAATTTGGGAGAAGTCATCGACGGTGCTGTTAAGCTGATCGACGACGAAAATGCTACGGTAGAGGATTTAATTAAAATCATCAAAGGGCCGGATTTCCCCACAGGAGCTATTATCTTGGGGAAAAACAGCGCAAAGGAAGCCTACCGCACCGGCCAGGGCAAGGTCCTTGTACGGGCAAAGGCGGAAATTGAAGAATCCTCTCGCGGGCGGCAGCAAATCGTCGTTACAGAAATTCCCTATCAGGTGAATAAGGCGCGGCTGATCGAAAAGATTGCTGAGCTGGTTAAGGAAAAGCGCCTGGATGGAATTTCGGATATTCGCGACGAATCCAACCGCCACGGAATGCGCATCGTCATTGAAATGAAGCGCGATGCCAATCCCCAGATTACGCTGAATCGCCTGTACAAGCACACGCAGATGCAGGAAAGTTATTCCATGATTATGCTGGCTTTGGTGGATGGACGCCCCAGGATTCTCAGCCTGTACGACATGCTGTCGGAATATCTGAAGCATCAAAAGGATGTCGTTACCCGGAGAACGATTTACGATTTGAAAAAGGCGGAAGCCAGAGCTCACATTTTGGAAGGCTTGCGCATAGCTTTGGACAATATAGATGAAATTATCCGCATTATCCGGCAGAGCTATAACGATGCAAAGCAGCGGTTGATGGATACGTTCGGCCTGTCGGAAATTCAGGCACAAGCGATTTTGGATATGCAGCTGCGCCGCCTGCAAGGCCTGGAACGGGAAAAAATAGAGGCGGAGTACAAAGAGCTGATGGAGCGCATCGCCTATTACAAAAGCCTTCTGGCCGACGAAAAGTTACTGATGGGCGTTATCAAAGATGAACTTCTGGAAATCAAGAAAAAATATAACGATGCGCGGCGCACGAAAATCGTAGCCGATGCGGAAGAAATCGACGAGGAGGATCTCATCGCCGAGGAAAAGGTTGCCATTACGCTGACGCATCTGGGATATCTGAAGCGCGTATCGGCAGACACTTATAAAACGCAGAAGCGCGGCGGAAAGGGCATTACAGGGCTTACTACCAGAGAGAACGATTTTGTAAAGAACCTGATTATTACGTCTACCCACGACTATCTGCTGTTCTTTACCAATCTGGGAAAGGCCTACCGAATCAAGGCCTACGAAATCCCGGAGGCACAGCGTACTGCCAAAGGAACGCCAGCGGTCAACTTCCTGAATTTAATGCAGCGCGAGCGGATTACGGCAGTCATGCCAGTGCAATCCTTCGACGCCGACAAGTATCTGATCGCTGTTACAAAGCAGGGAACGATAAAGAAAGTGGATCTGTCGCAGTTCGATACCAACCGCAAAGCAGGCTTAATCGCTATTAACTTAAAGGATGGCGACGAATTGATCGGCATTAAAGAAACTTCCGGCACCTCTAACGTTATCATCGTTACGAAAAATGGAAAGTGCATCTGCTTCAGCGAAGACGATGTGCGGGCCATGGGCCGCCTGGCCGGCGGTGTCCGGGCAATTACGCTGGAAAAGGACGACGAAGTGGTCGCCATGGAACTGGCGGAAAAGAACGAAGAGCTTTTGGTCGTTACACAATCGGGCTACGGAAAGCGCACGCCGGTCAAGGATTATAAAATCCAGGCCAGAGGCGGAAAGGGCCTTCTGACTTACGACAAGGGAAAATTCAGTAAAACGGGGCAGCTAATCGGCGCCATGGTAGTCAACGACACCGACGAGGTGCTTCTCATCAATTCCGATGGCATTATCATCCGTATTAAAGCCAACGAAATCTCCCGTCTGGGACGGGCGACCCAAGGCGTAAAAATCATGCGGGTGGAGGAAGAAGCCAATATCATTGCCATGGCAAAGGTCATCCGCGACGAGGATGAAGAAAGACAGGAGGAGGCTTCGGCGGCAGACGACGCACAAATTCAGATGAAAACGGAATAGTGCCAAGTTTATTCCACTGAAGTACAGGGTATCTTTTAGGAGGAAGCATTGATGTCTTTGGATATAAAACGTGAGTATGACGAAACAGAGGGCCGATGGAATGTAACGCTTTGTGGCGAAGTGGACATTGAAAATGCCGCTTGTCTGCGGGCAGCCCTCAAGGAAATGCTGGAGCAGCGGCTTTCTTCTGTAGAAATTGATATACAGAATCTTTCTTATATCGACAGTACAGGGCTGGGAGTGTTGATCGGCGCCTATGGCCGCATGAAAGAATCGGGCGCGCAGTTTCGTCTGCGCCGCCCTGCAAAGAATGTGGAGAAGCTGCTTCGGATTACCAGTCTGGATCGAATTTTCCTGTAATGCCCGCCTGCACATGGCAGGCTGAGATGGAGAAGAGGATAGTGTCATGGGAGATGTATTGAAATTTTATGTTCCGGGCAAACCGGAATACGTAAGCACAGTGCGCATGGTAGTATCGTCCCTTGCCAATGCAGCCGGTTTTGATGTCGAGTCGATTGAAGACATTAAAGTGGCTGTTTCGGAGGCGTGCACCAACGTGGTATGCCACGGGATGCCGGATGGAAATTCCTATGAGGTTTTCTGTGAAATCGGCGATGGCCTTTTGCGGATTTCCGTGACAGACCAGGCGGGCGGCTGCGATATGGAGAAATATCGCTGTCCTGACCTGGACTGCCCGAAAGAAGGAGGGCTGGGACTGTTTATCATCCGGACATTGATGGATGAAGTTGATATCTTTTCGGAACTGGGCAGAGGCACGAAAATTCAGATGATAAAATATCGTCCAAAATAAATGCCCTGAAGTCTGGATTTTGAGGAGAAAAAACATGTCCCTTGACGACGATAAGAAAATAAAGGATATATTGAAAGAATATAGCCAAACGAGGGATCTGAAGCTGAGAAACAAAATTGTCGAGCATTATCTGTACGTAGTGGATATCCTGGTAAAAAAATATCTCAACCGCGGTGTGGAATACGAGGATCTCCACCAGGTAGGATCTATGGCTCTGATATTGGCCGTAGAACGATTCGATCCCGACCGGGGGTTTGAGTTTACCAGCTTCGCTACTCCGACGATCATCGGAGAGATCAAACGATATTTCCGGGATAAAGGCTGGGCGGTAAAGGTGCCGCGCCGCTTAAAAGAAATCTCTGCGCAGATTCCTAAGATTCAGGAAGAATTCGAGCAGGAGACGGGAAAGCCTCCTTCTGTTTCTCAAATCGCAAGTCGGTTGGACATTGATGAAGAAACAGTGCTTGAGGCTATGGAAAGCGGCCGCTCCTATGGCGCTTATTCCCTGTCGCAGACCTTTGAAGAAGGTGGAGAAGAAGGAGATTCCTCCATCTTTGAAAAGTATCTGGGACAAGAAGAATCCGGCTATGAGAGCTTTGAAATCAACGATGTCATACGCAGCGTGTACGAAGATCTTTCCGACAGAGAAAAAGAAATTTTTCAGTTTCGATTTCTGAAAGGCAAAACGCAGCAGGAAATCGCTGATTTTTATGGGATTTCTCAGATGACAATATCCCGCGTGGAAAAAAAGCTGAGAGAAAAGTTCAAAGCGGCGTACACAGCATAGTTCAGCGACGCAGCAAAACAATATAGTTGCCAAAAAGACGGCGGCAGAAATGGCGGTGAAGGATATGAAACGAGTGTTTTCCGGCGTTCAGCCCACGGGAAATATACATATTGGAAATTATTTAGGAGCGATGAAGCAGTTTATCGAGCTTCAGAACGAAAACGAATGTCTGTACTGCATTGTGGACATGCATTCCATTACGCTTCCGCAAGACCCAAAACAACTGCGCCAGCACATTTTAGATGTGGCTGCTCTGTATATGGCCATTGGCCTCGACCCGAAAAAGTCCATTATTTTCGTACAGTCCGACGTTTCCGGACACGCGGAGCTGTCCTGGGTGCTGACCTGCAATTCCTATACGGGAGAGCTGTCGCGCATGACGCAATTTAAGCAGAAAAGCAAGGGGAGGGAATCGGCGCCCACAGGGCTGTTTACCTATCCTGTGCTGATGGCTGCCGACATTTTGCTCTACGATACGGATATCGTTCCCGTGGGAAACGACCAGAAACAGCACATTGAGCTGACCAGAGATATCGCTATTCGAATCAATAACAAATACGGAAAGACTTTTGTAGTTCCGGATGGAAAGTTTGTAAAGAGCGGTGCGCGGATTATGGCGCTGGATAATCCTGATGCTAAAATGAGCAAATCGGCAGAAAACCCGCACAGCCGCATTTCTCTTTTGGATGAACCTTCGAAAATCAAAAAATCCATTATGAAATCCACTACGGACTCGGAAGGCGTAATTCGCTTCGATGTGGAACATAAGCCGGGCATCAGCAACCTGCTGTCTATCTACAGCGTATTTGCCGACGAAACCGTAGAGGCTTTGGAAGCCCGTTACGAGGGCAGGGGCTATGGCGATTTGAAGAAGGACTTGGTAGAGGTTGTAATTAACAACCTGACGCCCATTCAGGAACGGTTTAAGGAAATCCGCCAGTCCCAGGAATTGCTCGATGTACTGCAAGATGGAGCAGAACGCGCAGGGGTGATCGCAGAAGCCACGATGAAGCGTGTAAAGGACCGGTTCGGTCTGGGCTGGAAGTAAAACCGGCAGGCTTTGTTTAAGAAAGACTGACTGTGAAAAGGGAGGCGTCTTTTATGAAGCATGTCAGGCGGATTGTCTGCGGGCTGCTGTCGGTGGCTGCAATCAATTACATTCCTCTCTTTATACTGGTTCATCTCAGAAGCGGAGAGGAATTTTCATTTTCCTTTTGGTACTGGCTTCCGCTGTTAGCTGCTTTTGTCTATATCACCGATATCCGCCCCCTGCCGAGGACATTTCCCACCGGGCGCATCCAGCGGCTGGCAGAGGGTGCTGAGCTGCTGCAACTATTTGTGGCGGATTTTCTATGCTCCCTGGGCATCCAAATACTTTGGCTGTGGATGGCGGTATCCCGAACAATTCCAGATATGGAGAACGGGGGAATGGTACCGCTGATTGCCACGAACCTGGTTATCGTAAGCTTATCCCTGTGCAACCTCTTTTGGAGCGGCATGCTCCGTGCGTATCTCACCTCTGTGCAGCTGGGCATCAAGCACCGGATTCTCGCGGCGCTGTGCGGATGGATTCCTATTCTAAACGCCTGGTATCTGGTAAAGATAATCCATATTTGCAGGGATGAAGTGGAGTTCGAAACAGAAAAGTGGGAGCTTTATGCAGTGCGGGCAGAAAGCGAGATATGCAGGACGAAATATCCTCTTTTGATGGTTCACGGCGTCTTTTTCCGCGACTTCCGCTACCTCAATTACTGGGGACGCATCCCCAAAGAGCTGATCCGCAACGGGGCTTCTGTCTATTATGGACAGCAGCAATCTGCCGCTTCGGTGGAAGACAGCGGCAGGGAACTGGCTGCCCGCATCCGGCAAATCGTAGAAGAAACCGGCTGCGGGAAGGTAAATATTATCGCCCATTCCAAAGGCGGGTTGGACAGCCGGGCTGCTATCGCTCACTGCGGGATGGCTTCTTTCGTGGCGACGTTGACTACCATCAACACGCCCCACAGAGGATGTATCTTTGCCGAATATCTGCTGGGAAAGGTACCCCTGGCCGTCCAGCAGAAAATCGCGGCGACCTACAACGCTGCCATGCGGAAGATGGGAGACCCGGACCCGGACTTTCTGGCAGCGGTAACAGATCTGACAGAAAGCGCATGCCTTGCCAGAAACGAAGTAACGCTGGATGCCCCTGGCGTAGTGTATGAAAGCGTTACGTCTTACTGCCGCAAGGCCCAGCACGGCAAATTTCCCTTAAATATGACCTATCCCATCGTCAGGCACTTCGATGGCCGTAACGACGGGCTGGTAGCGGTCGAATCCGCCAGATGGGGAGAGAAGTTTACCCTTTTAGAACCCCAGGGAAAGCGGGGCATCTCCCATGGCGATGTGGTAGATTTAAACCGCGAAAACATCCGCGGCTTCGACGTACGGGAATTCTATGTAAATCTGGCGGCAAATCTGAAGCGCCGGGGATTTTGAAAGAATTGCCTTACGCGCTTTCTAAAGCAGTAAGCAGAGAATAGAAAATAGAACAATTCAACAATATTCAATAAAACCACCCACCGGACAGAATAAAGCCGGTGGGTGATTTATTTTAAAAACATGAGATCGCCAGACCGTGCAAATTTTCGCCAGACAAAACATTTTACCATTTGTAAACTGCCTTACAGAATTGCTTTTTTGTTTTTGATAGGATAGCGATAGCAGCAGAAAGCAGACAAAGGAGGAAATCATGAATCATTCATATGGATTTATCGAGACAAAGGGGTTTACGGCCAGCATAGAAGCGGCAGACGCTATGGTAAAAGCGGCCAACGTAAGGCTGGCAGGGCAGATGGAAATCGGCGGGGGCCTTGTAACCGCTGTCGTTTGCGGCGATGTGGGCGCGGTTAAGGCCGCTGTAGATGCTGGCGCGGAGGCAGCGCAAAAAGTAGGGGAGCTGGTATCGGCTCACGTAATTCCAAGGCCGGATCAAGGGCTTCTGACCCTTTTTTTCGAAGAGGAAGAGGAATAATGCTTTAATTATGTAAAAAAGAAAGGAGCTTCACGAAGTGAGAAAATTTTATACGGCGCAGGATGTATCCTATTGTGCGTCGAAGGGTGAGCGCGTCATCGTCATCGAGCGCAATGATGTGATTACTTCTGTCGCGAAAGAAGCTGCCGATAAAAAGGGAATCCGGTTTATATACAGAGACGAAACCGTAAATATTCCATGCGAAGAACCGCATCCAGCGCCGTTTTCCGGGCCGTCTTCAGCAGCGCAGACAGAGGTTCCGATGCAGAAAATGCCGTCTGCACCTGTAAGCATGCACTGCTTTCAGAAAGAAGAAGCGATAAAAGAGCTTCCCTACCAGGCTTTAATTTCCGAAAGTGAAATCGAGCAGTGGCGAAAGGATTTTCCTATTTTAAGCCATGTGGCTCATCTGGGAAACTGCTCGCAAAGCGCGCAGTCGAGGCAGGTGTTAGCTGCCATTCAACGCTACCTAGATAACTGGGGCGGCGTGGGGATGGACTGGGATTCGTGGTGCGAGGAGGTGGATGCGGCAAAGGCGGAATTTGCGAAAATCATCAACGCAGATCCCAGCGAAATCGCAGTGGCAGCCTCTGTATCCGATCTGGTCAGCTCCATTGCCAACGCCCTGGACTACAGCGGAAAACGAAAAAAAATCGTAGTAACCGATGCGGAATTCCCTACGGTGGATCACATCTGGCTTGCCAATCAGCGCCACGGTGCGCTGGTAGATTTTATTCCTATCGGCGAAAATCATCAGATTGATATCGGGGAATACGATAAGCACATCGACGAGAATACGCTGCTAACCTCCATTACGCAGGTTTATTACCTCAACGGATTTAAACAGGACATTGCGGCCATTGCCGAAAAGGCCCACAGCAAGGGGTCTCTGATTTTAGTGGACAGCTATCAGAGTTTAGGAACCGACCCCGTGGACGTAAAGAAAATGAAAATTGATATCCTGGTATCGGGATGCTTAAAATATTTATTCGGCGTTCCGGGAATTGCCTTTATGTATGTAAATAAGGAGCTGGTCTATCACTTAAAACCCTCTGTTACCGGATGGTTTGGACAGACGAATCCGTTTTTATTTCAGACGAGATATAACGACTGGTCGAATACGGCAAGCCGCTTCGATACAGGGACGCCTCCGGTAATGACCGCTTACGCAGTCCGGGCAGGGATGGAAATTATAAACCAGGTGGGCCCGGACCGCATTAAGGACAGAATCGACATGCTGAGCGCCTATGCGCTGAAGGGATGCATCAAGCGCGGATTGTATACGATCAGCCCGATGAATATAAGAAAAAAGGGAGGAACGACAGCCATTGTCTGTGGGCACAGGATGGATTCTCACACCATGGAGGCCGTGCTTCGGAAAAAGAACGTCATCGGTTCGGGACGGGGCGATGTTATCCGTCTGGCGCCGCATTTTTATACAAAACCATCGGAAATCGACTACGCGCTGGACACAATAAAAGAAATTCTGGATGGAAGGTAGGTGGTTTTTTGTATCTCTGTAAGGTGCATGGCAGATGTGTGGCTACATTAAAGCATAAACAGATGCAGGGAAACAGCCTCGTAACCGTGCAGCGTCTTTCCGCGGCCGGAACCGCTGAAGGAATGCTGATGGTCGCTGTAGACTGCATGGGATGCAGCATAGGAGAAATCGTTTTAGTTACTACAGGCTCGTCGGCGCGGGAGGCCATAGGGGATGCGCATTCTCCGGTGGATATGGCGATTACGGGCATCGTGGATTCCTGCGATTCCATAGAAAAAATATAAGCGATGAGGCAGAAGGAGGAAAGGCAATGAAATCGAAAGGATTTATCGAAACAAAGGGGCTTGTAGCAGCCATAGAGGCGGCGGATGCCATGGTAAAGGCGGCAAATGTGGAGGTTACAGGAAAAAAGCTCGCAGGCGGGGGCCTGGTAACGGTAATGATCGAAGGCGATGTGGGTGCGGTAAAGGCAGCGGTCGATGCCGGAGCGGCAGCTGCACAGAAGGTAGGAGAACTGATATCCGCCCACGTAATTGCCCGGCCCAACGAAGAGACGGAGAAACTGCTGAAGCAGGCGGAGACTGCGAGGTAGGCGATGAAGGAAACAACAGAACTTCGGACGTTTATTATCGTAAATAACATGCAGCCGCAGTATGCAGCGATTACGGGCTCTGTTGTAAAAGGAGACATTCCGCTGTCCGGCATGTCGCAGCTGTATATGGAAATGGCGCCGGGTAGCTGCGTATACCGGCTTTTAAATGCGGCACTGAAAATGTCCAGCGCAAAGCCGGGGTTTCAGGTAGTGGAGCGCGAATACGGCGAAATCGAGCTGCATTCCTTTTCTGTGGAAGAGGTCGTGCAGGCGGGTGAGGCGATATTGCAGGCCTGCGGGCTGCAGATATCCGACCGCAGAAAGCCGGAGGTCGTTTCGGAGCAGATGATATCCAATGTAGACCCCTATCAGGCGCAGCTGATCAACCGCGACGGCCGCCTGGGTTCTGTGCTTCTTCCGGGGGAAAGCCTCTTTATTTTAGAGGTAGAACCGGCCGCTTACATCAGCATTGCGGTCAACGAAGCGGAAAAACATGCGGGAATTAAAATCATTACCTTCGATCCTGTGGGGCGGTTTGGCAGAATGTACATTTCGGGAGAAGAATCGGAGGTCAGGTCTGCCAGACAGGCGGCCTTAGAAGCCATTGCGCAGATAGAGGGAAGAGAAAGATGAAAGACGTTTATTCGGACTATATAGAACAGCTGAACGGCCGTCATTTGAGCAACCCCTCTGTACAGCCGTTACAGCCGCAGGAAAAAGCTTTTGGATACGATGAAATTTTACAAAAAATAGATGATAAATTAGATATTCTGATAAATAAAAAATATTTAAACCGGGAAGCGGATATCATCGTGCGGGGCGGCAGGGTCGTTTTGCCGGATAATGGTGTCTTCGAAGCCGATGTCTGGATTAAGGATGGAAAAGTCTTCCGGCTTCAGCAAAGGGTACAGCCTGAAGACACAGGTGAGACGGCATGCCTGCCGTCAGCGGAAATCATTGATGCCCGCGGAAAATACGTGTTGCCGGGAATTATCGATCCCCACGCGCATTTAGGATTATTTGCTCCCCTAAAAACAGACCTGCAATCCGAAACAAAATCAGCTCTGGTCGGAGGAATTACTACGCTGGGCGTCTTTTTCGGCGGAGAGCAGTCGCACGTAGAGAATTTTCCCCGCATTTGCGAGGAAATTAACCAAACATCGTATGTGGATATCATCCCCCATTTGGTAATCGGCAGCCAGCAGCAGAAAAAAGAAATCCAGGACTGTATCCGCAGCCTGGGCGTTACTTCTTATAAGGTATACATGAACGGGATTCCCGGAATGATTTCCGAAGTAGACGACGGCTTTATTTTAGATGTTTTCGCCCAGCTGAAGCAGTCGGGCAGAACGTGCGTTTTGTGCGTCCACGCGGAAAACAGCCATATCGTCCGCCGGGCAAACGATATCGTAAGAAGCGAAAAGGGAGAGCAGGCAACGATACGGGACTGGGCAGATACACATCCGGCCCTGGCCGAAGAAGAAGCTGTTATGCGGATGGCCTGTTTGGCAGAAAGAAGCGGCGTGGACGTTTATCTGGTGCATATCAGCTCAAAAGAAGCAGCCTTGCGCCTGCAGGAGATAAAGGCGAAAAACAGAAGAGTATTTGCAGAAACAACCAGCCCCTATCTCAGCATAACGAAGGAAGATACAGAAAGCTTTCGCATAAAGATGGAACCGCCTTTCCGCAGCAGCGAGGACAGAGAGGCGCTGTGGAGGGCTGTCAGGGGCGGTGTAATCGACACCATCGGTACGGATAACGTCTGCCAGACCAGCGATGAAAAGAAGGCCGCAGGGTCGCTCTGGGATGCCATGCCGGGCTATCCGGCTCTGGCTACGCATCTGCCGGTCTGCCTGCACGAGGGCGTAACAAAGCGCGGCCTTCCCATCGAAGAGCTGATTGCCCACATGACAAAGCGGCCGGCGGAAATTTTCGGCGTCTATCCGCAGAAGGGAACGCTGCTTCCCGGAAGCGATGCGGATCTGGTAATCGTCAATATGCAGCTGGAGCGCACGGTGGAGGCCGCCGCCCTCTGTTCCAGGTCTGATTTTTCTATCTACGATGGAAAGAAAATTACAGGATGGCCGGTTATGACGATCAAAGGCGGGGCTGTTGTGGCAAAAGATGGGGTTTACATGGGAAATGGTGCTTCTGGCAGATGTTTAAAACGATAAAGGAGGAAACAGGCTTTGAAGGAAATAAGAATACATGGAAGAGGCGGCATGGGAGCGGTGAAAGCGGCGGAGGCTTTGGTCTATGCAGCGATCATGGATGGAAATTCTATCCCTTTTTTCGGATTTGAACGCCAGGGGGCCCCGGTAACAGCGTTTATCCGCATAAGCGAACAGCCCATCCGGCCCAAAAACAGAGTGTACGAGCCACATATGGTTATCGTTCTCGATCCGACCATTATGAACGCTGTCGATGTATTTGAGGGATTGCAGAAAAATGGAAGCCTGATTTTGAATACCAGCCAGGCGATGGAACATCTGACGCTGCCCGAAACGGTAAAAACCCTTGCCTGCGTCGATGCGACTAAAATTGCGCAGGAGGTGATCGGGCGCCCGATTACAAATACTGTAATGCTGGGCGCTTTCTGCAAGGCGACCGGGCTGGTGTCTGTGGAGGCTGTGGCGCAGCGGGTAGAACAGCTGTGGGGGACGAAAAACAAAGAGGCTCTTTACAGAGGGTACGACGCAGCAGTGGTTGCAGAGCGATAGGAGGAAGAAACCATGGAATTAAAAAGCAAATACATCGTTCCCGTCGGCGCTGATGGAATCCACATATTAAATACGGGAGACTGGAGAACCCAGCGCCCTGTGTTAGACGAAACCAAATGCATCCGGTGCGGGCGATGCTTTCTGTACTGCCCTGTAAACTCCATTCGGAAAACGGAAAAAGCATTTGTCATTTCCTATGACTATTGCAAGGGGTGCGGAATCTGCGCTCACGAGTGCCCGAAAGAGGCGATAGAAATGGTTGCAGAGGAGGAGAAAGCATGCAGAAATTAGATATTCTAAATGGAAATAAAGCTGCCGCCATCGGAGCAGCGCTGGCAAGGCCGGCAGTCATTGCCGCATATCCCATTACGCCGCAGACGCCGGTGGTGGAATATCTGACGGAATTTGCCGCCAACGGCGAAATCGACGCTGCCATGAGCGAGGTCGAATCGGAGCTGTCTGCTATGAGCGTGGTGACAGGCGCCTCGCTGGCCGGAGCCAGAACCTTTACAGCGACAGCATCCCAGGGGCTGGCACTCATGTACGAGCCGTATTTTAGAGCTTCCACCCTGCGCCTGCCCATCGTTATGGCTGTTGTCAACCGGGAAATGATCTCCCCGCAGAGCGTTTGGGGTGGACAGCAGGATTCGATGTCTGTCCGAGACGCGGGATGGCTGCAAATGTATGCAGAGGATAATCAGGAAATCCTCGACATGGTGGTGCAGGCATTTAAAATCGCAGAGGATGAGCGGGTGCTTCTTCCCATCAACATCTGCTTCGACGGGTTTTACCTGTCGCACATGACAGAGCGCGTTCTGATTCCGGAGCAGGAAAAGGTAGACGAATTTTTAGGCGTCTACCAGCCAAAACACATTCTTTTAGACCCCCAGAAGCCCATGGCCGTCGATCCGCTAACCAACGGCGGGCTGCTGATGGAATACCGGTACCGGCATCTGCAAGCACAGCAGGCAGCCATCGAGGTATTAGAAGAGACGGATAAGCTTTACGGGCAAGCCTTTGGAAGAACCTACGGCGGGGCAATCGAGCAATACCGGATGGAGGATGCCGAGTATGTGCTGATTACCACTGGTTCGATGTCAGGTGCGGCCAAGGAAGCGGTGGATATACAGAGAAACAGAGGAATTAAGGCCGGCCTGGTGCGCATGCGCCTGCTGCGCCCGTTCCCGCAAAAGCAGGTGTGCGCAGCGCTGAAAAAAGCAAAGGCCTTTGGCGTGGTCGATAAAAACGTATCGTTTGGGTGGAACACTGGCATCGTCTACCAGGAGGTAAAATCCGCTTTATACGAAGAACATCTCTGCATTCCTTCCGTACCGGTTATCGGCGGCCTGGGCGGTGAGGATATTTCCATCCGGATGATGGAAGAGTGCATTGATGCAATCAAAAAGGCGGCAGACGAGCAGAAAAGCAGCGAAACCATATGGCTGACGGTGTAGAAAGGCAGGTGCTGAGACATGAACACAGTTGATAAACTGGCATCTTTAAAAGATATGATATCCCCGGGAATTTCCGCCTGTACAGGCTGCAATGTGGAGTTGACGCTGCGCACCTGCATGAAGGTGCTGGGGCCCGATACGATTTACGCGGTCCCTCCCGGATGTATGGGAGGCGTCGGCGTCGTCGGATGGGATACGCAAAGCGGCTCTCACATCCCCGTGTTCTTTCCGCTTTTGGACAATGTGGCTTCTATGCTGGCAGGGATTAAGCTGCACTACGAACGGATCGGAAGAAAGGTGAACGTGGTCGCCTTTGCCGGCGACGGAGCAACGACAGACGCGGGGATGCAGTGCCTGTCCGGTGCAGCCGAGCGCGGCGACAAGCTGATTTACATCTGCTACGATAACGAAGGCTACATGAACACCGGCTATCAGAGAAGCAGCGCTACGACAAAATATTCCTGGACGAGCACAACGCCGGTCAGCGATGCGGGCAGTGGCGGAAAAAGACAGCATAGAAAAGACTTTCCCATGATTATGGCCATGCACGACATCCCCTATATGGCTACCTGCAGCCCGGCGTTTATTCCAGATATGGTAGCAAAGCTGGAAAAAGCGATGGAAGCCTCGGAGAGAGGGCTGGCGTATTTACACGTGCACAACCCCTGCCTGACGGGCTGGGGCATCCGACCAGAGCTCAGCATAGAGGTATCCCGCCTGGCAGTGGAGACAAATTTCTTCCCTCTGTACGAGGTCATCGACGGGACCTTTGTAATCAATAAAGAATACAAAGAGGCAAAGCCCGTAGAGGAATACATAAAGCAGATGAAAAAATTCCGGCATTTGAGCGCAGAGGAAATCGCAGACATTCAGGGATTTGTCGATCAGAAGTGGAACCGGCTGAAACAGCTGGCGGCATTATAAAGCGGGAGGCGCTATGAAAGAAAATCTGAATGCTCTGTTCTGTCCGGAGAATATCGCAGTGGTAGGTGCCAGCGGCAATCCCGCCAAGGCCGGATATACAATCCTGAAAAACCTGACGGGCATCGGCTACCCTAAGAAGATTTTTCCTGTAAATAAATCAGAAACGGAAATTTTAGGACTGCCGTGCAGCCGCAGCTTATCTCAAATCGAAGACACGGTGGAACTGGTGGTATTGATTACTCCGGCGGCCATGATATTCGATATTATGGAAGATCTAAAGCTCCGCATGGAAAAACAGGCAGATATCAAAGTCATCATCTGTGCTGCTGCAGACTACGGCGAAACGAAGACCGCAGAAGGCATACAGAGGCAAAACTGCCTGATGGAAACGGCAAAGCGGTGGAACATCCGGGTGGTGGGGCCAAACTGCATCGGCGTAATCGACAATGTAAACCGCATCGACACCACGTTTGTAGAAACGCATCTGCCGCGGAACGCGCGGGTAAAGCGCGGCGGCATCAGCTTTATATCGCAAAGCGGTGCCATGGCAGCTTCGATTCTGATGATGGGGGATTCCCGCCCGGTTCCCATGGCAATGAATAAATTTATCTCTATCGGCAATATGGCGGATGTGGATTTTATCGACCTCTTAGAATACTTCGAAACAGACGAAGATACGAACGTAATCGGAATGTACATGGAAGGGTACCCCCAGGGGCGGCTGTTGATCGAGACGCTGGCGCGCATTGCCAGGAAAAAACCCATCGTCGTGTTGAAGGTAGGGCGCACTGAAATGGGTGCAGCGGCAGCCAACTCCCATACGGGCTCTCTGGCCGGCGCAGACGCAGTTTACGACGCAGCGTTTCGCCAATACGGAATAATCCGCGCACAGACGATGGAGGATATGCTGAATACGCTCCGCGCGCTGGATGCGATGACGCTGCCAAAGGGAAACCGCACGTTTATCTATTCACAGGCGGGCGGCCCTGGGATTTACTGCATGGATGCCTATATGGAAGCCGGCACCATGGAACTGCCCACAATCGGTTCGCAGACGAGGCAGAGGCTGGCGGACAGCTTGCCGGCGATGGCAAACATATGTTCTCCGGAAGGGTATGCCGATATTACGGCGTCGGCCAGCGTCGAACAGCACGTAGAAGGGCTGCGGTCTGTTCTCGACGATCCGGCAGTAGATGCGGTGATTTTCATTACCGTGGTGCCTACCTTCCTTTCGAGAAAGGCACTTGGAGAGGCGCTGAAAAAACTCTTGCAAGAAGAAGGCTATATAAAAAAGAAACCGGTATACCTGTGCATTATGGCAGGCATTTATGTCCATGAGGTCAGAAGCATTTTAGAAGATAGCGGGATTCCCACCTTCGATACGCCGGCAGACTGTGTAAAAACAGCAGGCCACATAGCGATGTACCAATGTTTTTTGCAAAAGGAGGCCGTTTGGAATGAGGCGTAACTTAAATGAACTGGAGGCCGGAAACCTTCTTACTAAGTATGGAATCCCCATGGTAAAAAGCGCAGTCAGCCACAGCGAAGAAGACGCGAAAGAAAAGGCAGAAGCCATGGACTTTCCCGTCGTTATGAAAATTCTCTCCTCTGATATTTTACACAAAACCGAGGCTGGCTGCGTAATTACCAACATAACAGACGCCAAACAGGTAAAAGAGGCTTATCGCGAAATTATAAGAAATGCACAAACCCATTGTAAGGATGCAACAATCGAAGGCGTTCTAATCCAGGAGATGGCGGAAAAAGGGCTCGAAGTCATCGTGGGAATGAAGCACGACCCGCAGTTTGGCCCAGTAATTCTGGCGGGGACCGGAGGGATTTATGTAGAGGTTTTTGAGGATATTTCTCTGCGGCTTTTGCCCATCACCCGGCAGGAAGCAAAAGCCATGCTGGAAGAAACAAAGCTGATCAAAATTCTTCGCGGCGCCAGGGGAACCGTGTACGACGAAGATGCCCTGATCGACATTCTCCTTCGACTCTCGGACATGGCGCTGGTAAACCCGCTGATCCGCGAAATTGATGTCAATCCCCTGTTTCTGTACGAAACGGGGAAAGGAGCCAAGGGCGTGGATGCCTTAATCGTTACATCAGACAGCGATACAGGGCATCCATGTCGCGGATAACGAGATAGCCGTTATTTTTGGAAAGGATATTTTTATTCGTCAGCTGTATAAAGATATTCGACACAGACACCCGGGAGAGCCCTGTCAAGTCAGCCATTTCCTGATGGGTGAATTTCATCGTCAGCTGTACGCCTTCGGGGGTTTCTCTGGCGTACTGGCGGGCCAGGTTGGTCAGCGCAAAGGCAACGCGGGCTGTGGAGTGGTCGAAGGCCAGCTGCTTAATGGAATTAGCCATCAGGCGGGTTTTGCGGGCCATGATCTGCATTACGTTGAGGGCGCACTGCCGGTCGGTTTCGATGACCTCTAAAAAACGGGCCTGCGGAATATGATACACTTCGCTGCGGATAGACGCGCTGGCACAGCAGATGTTGGGCAGGTGATCCAGCGGGGAGATTTCGCCGAAAATGGTGCCCGGCCCAGCGACGTAGAGGCTTTTGCAGTCGCCGGTATGGTTGTAAATATCCATGCGGATGCGACCGGCCTTTATAAGAAATACGCTGGCCGGGGACTGCGAGGATTCCTGGTCGTAAATAACAGAGCCCTTTTCGTATATTTTTGGCGCTAAAGACCGGGTGAGAAGGCTCCAGTCGGCATCGGGCATTTCAATCCACGGGGAGTTGTCAATCGTATATTGAAAAATACCGGGAACATTTCTGTCGCTGTACATAAAACCTCCTGTTTCGTTTCGCAGAATCGGGAA
>CATJIF010000097.1 GCA_949740445.1 uncultured Peptostreptococcaceae bacterium
CATTGGATCGACAGGAGCGGTTCGCGTCTGCTGTCGACCATTATGATGAACATCGCTTCGCCCTGCCTGGTAATCAGCACGGTGACTTCGCGCCACATTACGCCGGAGAGCTGGGATATGGTAAAGACGGCGCTGCTTGTGGTAACGGGATATCACGTGGCGGCCATCCTCATCAACTTTGTGCTGGCGAAGCTTCTGCGGCCGCGCAGAGAGGACCTGGGAATCTACTGGGCGGAGCTGACCTTTGCCAACAGCGGGTTTCTCTGTTTTCCCATCTGCCTGGCCGTGTTCGGCGAGGAGGCGTTTTTCTATGCAGCTGTGATGAATGTGGTGGTCTGCATCTTCATGTACACGGCGGCCATCGCACTGGTGCGCTACGGCGCTTCTAAAGAAAGCGGGTCCATCGACTGGAAGGAGCAGATGAAGAATTTCTTCAGCATTCCCTCGACGTCAGCCATCATAGCGCTAGTCATGTTTGTCTTGGACCTGCACCTGCCGGAATTCCTGATGGATACCTGCGATACGGTGGGCGCGATGATGGTGCCGCTGTCCATGCTGATCATCGGCGTGCAGCTGGGCGACAGCCAGCTGGGCGATATGCTGAAAAACTGGCGCTACATCGGCTATTCTGCCATGAAGCTCCTGCTCTGGCCGGTTTTAACCTTTGCGCTTTGCACGGCGCTGCCAGTGCAGCCCCTGATCGTAACGGATATTACGCTCACCCAGGCCATGCCGGCGGGCGCGCTTCCCGTGGTCTTTGCAGAGCAGTACGGGCGCAACAGCAAGCTGGGCGCGGAATTGGTGTTCATCTCCACGCTGCTGTCGGTTATCACCATCCCCATCGCTTGTATTTTGCTTACCTATTATTTACAGGGTGCATAGGCTGCACAGATGCCCGAATCTTTTGCAAGGAACACGAGCTTGAGCGAAGGCTGCCTGCCAGCGTTCGTAGAGAGCGCAGAACGGCGTGCAGGTGGTCGAAATCGAAAAGTTTGAGGAAGAATGCGGCGAAAGAATTGACATTATCGGTTCTTTCGGTTAAAATTCAATGAATATACCATTCGGTAGAGTAGAAAAGGAGAAATTTCAATGGCTGATGAAATCCTGTTGACCCGGGAAGGGTACGAGAAGATTGTTAAAGAGCACGAAGAACTGGTATCCGTCCGCAGGGCGGAGGTAGCAGAGCGCATCAAGGAGGCGATCTCTTACGGCGATATTTCCGAAAATGCCGAATACGATTCTGCAAAGAACGAACAGGCGGAGCTAGAAGAAAAGATTCTGAAGCTGGAAAATATGATCCGCAAGGGTAAGATCATCGAGGACGATGAGCTGACAGGCGAGCATGTCAATTTAGGGTTATCGGTCAAGGTAAAGGATCTGGATACAGACGAAGAGATGGAATTCTGCATCGTCGGTTCGACGGAGGCTGATCCCTTCGAGGGCAAGATTTCCAACGAATCGCTGGTGGGCAAGGGCCTGCTGGGCAAACGGGTGGGTGATATTGCAGAAATTTACGCTGAGATCGGTCTGATCCGCTACGAGGTGTTAGAGATTTTTAGATAGTCCGGACGCAGCGGATAGCACATAAATACGACGCAGAAAAAGAGGGGCGGAATAGCGAGGGCCGCCGGAAAGAGGTAAGCTATGAGCGAAGAAAAGAACATCAAGGCGCAGGCTCCAGAAGAAGCGGAGCTGGATCTGAACGAGCAGAGACGAATTCGTCGCGAAAAGCTGGCCAAGCTTCAGGAAATGGGAAGAAATCCCTTTTTACAAGAAACGTGGCCAGTAGACCACCACAGCAAAGATGTAAAAGACAACTTTGAGGATATGGAAGGCAAACGCGTATCCATGGCTGGGCGCATCATGGCCAAGCGGAACATGGGCAAGGCTTCGTTTCTTGATATGCAGGATAAGCAGGGGCGCATCCAGTGCTATGTCAGGCAGGATGCGATTACACCGGAAGAATACGAGATTTTCCTCACCTACGACTTGGGAGACATCATCGGCGTCGAAGGCGAAGTATTCAAAACGCGGCACGGTGAAATTTCCATTAAGGTAGACCGGCTGGTGCTGCTGTCCAAGTCCCTGCAGCCGCTGCCCGACAAATGGCACGGGCTGAAAGATCAGGACCAGAGATACCGCCAGAGATATGTAGACCTGATCGTCAATCCCGAGGTCTGCGACGTATTCCGCAAGAGATCGGCTATCATCCATGAGATTCGGCGGGTGTTAGAGGAGGATTTCGGCTATCTGGAAGTCGATACGCCGATTTTAACCACCATCGCAGGTGGTGCTAACGCGCGGCCCTTCAACACGCACCACAATACGCTGGATCTGGATATGAAGCTGCGTATTTCCAACGAGCTGTACCTGAAGCGCCTGATCGTAGGCGGGCTGGACCGCGTCTACGAAATGGGCAAGATGTTCCGCAACGAAGGCATGGACAGAAACCACAACCCGGAATATACCGGTATGGAATGCTACATGGCTTACGGCAATATGGAAAGCACCATGGAAGTAACCGAGCAGGTGGTATCGAAGGCAGCGCTGGCAGCCACCGGCAGCATGGTGATTACGTATCAGGGAAAGACGTTTGACCTGACGCCCCCCTGGCGGCGGTTGACGATGTCGGATGCCATCAAAGAAATCACCGGCGTGGATTTCGCACAGATTACGACAGATGAAGAAGCCAGAGCAGCCGCAACGGCCTACGGAAAGAAAGCAGGCAAGGAGCTGGAAGCCGAAGAGCTGGCGCACTGGACCAGAGGCAAAATCTTAGCGGAAATGTTCGAGGAATATTGCGAGGATGTGCCGGGCTACCTGGATGGCCCCGTGTTCATCATCGGGCACCCGGTGGAGGTTTCGCCGCTGTCGAAGAGAGACCCGCAAGACCCGCGCATTACTCGACGCTTCGAAGCTTACGTGAACGGCTGGGAAATCGCCAATGCGTTCTCCGAGCTGAACGACCCTATCGACCAGTACGAGCGCTTTAAAGTGCAGCAAGCGCAGCTGGATACCGGCGAAGACGACGAAGCCCATCCCATGGACGAAGATTTCGTCAACGCGCTGGAGGTGGGATTGCCACCTACCGGCGGTCTGGGCATCGGCATCGACCGCGTCATTATGTTAATTACCGACGCACCATCCATCCGGGATATTATCTTATTCCCTACCATGAAACCGGTGGAAAAATAAAATAAAAAAGCTCTGCTTTGACAGCAGGGCTTTTTTTATTGATGGAAAAAGTTTCTGTCACGAAATTTTCTGGAAATCGCGGAAGTATTGCAACGATACTGACGACGCATTGATAAAAAAATAATAGGCGTGGTATAATCTGTTGTGCTACAGCCAGAGACTTGCACCTGACCGGATTCTCTGGTGCGGCTTTGGCGTATATAAAGCCTTTCGGTAGACGAGGCAACCTATTTTTCATAAAATTGTTTTTTTATGGAGGAGAGTTTATGAAATTCCTTGTAAACAAAAAGCTTGCTACACGTATCGGTATTATTATGAGCGCTATTACCTTAGTTGGAATGCTTCTGCTGTGGATTGTGGTATCCTCAAATGTTGTTTCTATCGTCAGAAGCGACATCACAAACCAGATGACCGATGCGGTAGAGTCCAGAGCAGCGATTATCAATGAATACGTTTCTTCAGCGGAAGAGTACATGGCGGCATTTGCTCTGGGGAGTGAGGTCCGTGAGCTTCTTTTGGCTCCGCAACAGCCTGCGCTGTTGGAACGAGCACAACGGTATACAGAGGAGTTTGCAGCTGTTAAGGGTATTTTTGAAGGATTGTACATCGCGACCCCCAATACGCATGTTCTGACGCATACTTCCAAGGATGCGGTTGGAATGACAACGCGCACAGGAGAATCGCTGACGACCTTTCAAAACACGATTTTGGCGCAGCGAGAGCTGACGAATTTAGGAATTATGAAATCGCCAGGAACCGGCAGCATGATTCTTTCTATGTACTATCCGATCTTTGAGGGCCAGCAGTGCATTGGGTATGTAGGAGCCGGCGTTTACGCCAATCATCTGATGGACGCCTTATTGAATTTAGAGATTCAGGGACTGCCTGACAGTGAATATGTATTTTTAAATGTAGATTCTGGTGTATACCTCTATCACGAGGACGAGGAGCTTCTGAATACCGCAACCGAAGATGCCGGATATCAAGAGATTATCCGGCGGATTCAGGCCGATGGAAGCACGCAGGCGAGTACATATTCTTACCAGGACGAAAACGGAATCGACCAGCTGGTGGTTTATAAATACCTGAAAGAACGCGGATGGGTTTTTATGGTTCGTGAAAATGCCGCGAAAGTCTATGGCGCAGTAACGATGGTGCGGATTGTAGTCGGTGCGCTGTGCGCGGTTATGGCTGGCGCAATTATTCTGATTACCCTTTTGATTTTGCGCCGGGAAGGAAAAGAACTTATGGTGGTGGAGCGCGCCATCGACCGTTTGGGAGATTTGGACCTTTCTACCAACCACGAATTGGATGCGTTTGATGGGCGGTCGGATGAGATCGGCATGATTGCCCAGACAGTTCAACGCGTCTGCGGCTGTTTGCAGAAAACCATCGACGATGTAGCTCGCATTTTAGGTGAAATGGCAAATGGAAACCTGACTGTTGATACCGCAAAAAATGAGGGCTATTATATCGGAGATTTTAAAACGCTGTCTGTAAGCTTAAAGCTGATTCACGCCAATCTGACAAATATGATCCGCGATGTTTCGCTTGTGGCAAAACAGGTGGATACAGGTGCAGATCAGGTATCCGCCAGCGCGCACGAGCTTTCGCAGGGAGCGGTAGAGCAGGCGGCTTCCATTGACGGGCTGGTATCGAATGTCACAGCTATTACTTCGAAGATACAGAGCAGTACCGTGCGCTGCGGCGATGCCAGAGAAATTGTCGATAAGGCAGCGGGATATGCAGCGGAAGCCGATGGCAAGATGGAGCAGCTGATGGAGGCTACCAGAAATATCGACCGGTCTTCGGCCCAAATCGGCACGATCATTAAAACGATTGAAGACATCGCATTTCAAACGAATATACTGGCGTTGAATGCCGCTGTAGAAGCCGCGCGTGCCGGCTCTGCAGGAAAGGGCTTTTCTGTAGTCGCAGATGAGGTCCGCAGCCTTGCGGCAAAATCTGCCGAAGCTGCGCAGAATACGAGCGGCCTGATTAGCCATTCCATCCACGATATTAAAACCGGAACCGAAGCCACGGATCTTGCTGTTTCTGCGATGCAGCTCATCAACGATTGTGTGCAGTCAATCAAGTCGCTGATGGATGAAATTGCTTCTGCCAGCGTTCAGCAATCGGAGATGATGGCTTCCATCGAACATGGAATTAAAGAAATTTCTGCCGTGGTGCAGGCCAATGCAACCAGTGCTGAGAAAAGTGCCACGGTATCAACGGCGTTGTCCGGCCAGGCGCGGGCGTTAAACGGGCTGCTTAGCCGTTTTCATATCGAATAGCTCAGGCAGCATTCCGTCGGAGGAAAGCGGTTTGCGCTGGCGAACATACATTGTCGATACAGGTGGGTTGGAGTGTTCCAATGCCGCCTGTTCGCATTTTTGGATGGTTTTGGACTTGTAGAAGAAACCGGTGTGTGGGGGAGGGGGATGGAAAAAAGCCTCGCACGAAAAGGGGAAAAGCCGCACGGGGCTAAAGAACAGGAAGGATAAAAACATAGAATGCGAACGGCAATCGACAGCAGGCAGGACTGTAACAGCAAGCGGATAAACACAGCTTGTTGTAACCAATAGACAAAGGCAGGCTGCGATGCAGAAATCCACTATTCGCAAGGGAGATCGAAATAACCGATTTCGCTGATAGGTAGTGGATGAAGCAGAGTATTTTCGTTTTCACAGAATTGAGACAGTGGACTGCTCATGGAATGAGGAAGATGGCGGGAAAGGGAGAACGTAAACGTAGCGCCTTCACCCGGTGCGCTTTCTGCAGTGATAATGCCCTGATGGAGTTCGACAAGCCCTTTAGCGATGGAAAGACCCAGGCCAGTACCATCGCTTTTTTTTATAAAATTGTCGCTGCAGGTCTGAAATTTATCGAAAATATAAGGAAGAAAGGCTTTTGGGATTCCATCACCAGTATCGCGAACTGAGATGTAAACGTAATCGGGGTCTTGGGTTAGCGTAATGGATACAGTGCCGCCGCGGGGCGTGTGTTTGATGCTGTTGGACAAAAGATTGAGAAGAATGCGATCAACTCTGTCGCGGTCGCAATTCAAGTAGCAGGGACCTTCGATATCGGTATTGAAATGGATTTCAATGCCGCTGCTTTCAGCGAAGGTTTCTGTACAGCGCAGCGTATTTTGAATAAAGCTTTTGATTTCGCACTGCGAGGTAAGCAACTGCAGGGAGCGATGCTCCAGTTTGGTGCTGTCTAAAAGATCGCTGACAAGACGCAACAACTTGTAGCAGTTCTGCTCTGTATAGTGAAGATACTGCGCATAGCTTTCTTCGTAGTGAGCGGGATTGTCCATCTGAAGCTTCAGCTTCAGCAGATCAATGGAAGAAAGTATGATGTTGATCGGTGTTTTAAATTCGTGCGAAATATTGGAAAACAATTCTGTTTTCAGCTTTTCTTCGGCGATGGAACGCTGAAGTTTTTGTTGATAGTCCGATGGAGGAGCGTCGCTTTCTTCCTGGTCAGAGGCTTCGATGACATCTTCTTCTTCGGAATCAGTGTCTGGGAAATAAGAGAGTTCGATTTGCATGATAAGATCCTCCGTTTCCTGTGCATATATATGGGTACTGTATTATAAGTTGTATTTCAATTTGACTTGTTCGGCTGCCTGACTGAGAAAGTTGCGGTTGGAAAGCATGCGCATATCGGTTTCGTGAACGCTGCCGATGGCCTTACGGATGGCGCTTTCTACGCAGGAAGGTGTGGTTCCGTTTTTCGTTGCGATTTCAGGATAAATATATTTTACTAGAGGACAATATCCGTCGGAGGTGAGCATCAATTCTATTGATTGTACGCAGTAGCGATAACCGACGATGTGCGTTGACATGCCCATGCTGATTAAATGTTTGGTAATTGCAGTATTCAGATTTACTTCGACATCCGGCAGGCGGTCGGTAAAGGGAGAGCCATTGCCGGCAATCAGAAGGATGCGATCTAACAGATTTTGCAGCTGATAGGGTTTAATCAGATAGTAATCGGCGCCTAATTGCAGTGCGCGGTTGGTGATGGTTTCTTGACCGATGGCAGAAGCGACAATGATAAACGGACGTTTTTGAGGCGGGTCTTCGTTTAACTGTTCCAAAACAGACAATCCATCCAGCTGCGGCATGATGATATCCAGCAAAACGACATCCGGCTGGTGCACTCTAATTTTTTCTAAGGCATCTTTTCCGTTGAAGGCGATGTCGCACAGAGCAACCTTCTCGGTCAGGAGAAAATAATCACGAAGTATATTACACATGATGTGATTGTCATCGACAACGAGTAATTTGATGGGGTTTTCAGTCACGTGTTTGCCGCCTTTCTTAGTTTGTAAATTACGATGGGCAAGTCCACCAGCGCGTGTTTCTGGTTTATATATAGATTATTACATTTTACGACAATTTGCAAAATGAAAAAATCGAATATTTTCGAGCTTTTTCGATAAGAAACGTCAAAAAATGTTGAAATTTCAATGTGTTAAGGCGAAGGGAATACGGTGCTGAAGAATAATTTTTCGGGATAAAAAAACGATTTTATCGGCGCGAAAAATAGTTTTTTGGATGCAGAAAACTGATTTTAGCAGCGAAAAAAATAGATTTACTGACGCAGAATCCCGGATGTTAGTAGAAGGAAATAGTCATCAATTAGAGCAGAAACGAGAGCGGTTGTCAAAAATTATCTCAATATTTTGAAACTCCCTCTTTTTCCTTTTGCTATTTTCTGCTGTCGATGGTATAATGGTTTCAATCACCGGTTTGCGGCAGGCGGAACCACCGCCGGGTTGCACGGGCGGGGTGCAGATTGTATGCACGAAAAAAATATTTTTGGAGGATGCTGAAAATGAAGGGTTATACAAGTGACAAAATCAGAAACGTTGCGCTCATCGGACACGGAGGCTGCGGTAAGACCACACTGCTGGAAGCGCTGCTGTTCGATACTGGTGTAATTTCCAGAATGGGCCGGGTGGAAGATAAAAATACCGTATCCGATTACGACAAGATGGAGATGGAAAAAGGATATTCCATCAATGCCACTGTCGTTTCTGCCGAATACGATAAGACCATGATCAACTTCGTAGATACGCCGGGATATTTCGACTTTGTAGGCGAAATGAAATCGGCGCTGCGCGCTGTGGAAAGTGCGATTATCGTTGTGGATGCTTCCTCCGGAATTCAGGTGGGTACAGTAAAGGCCTGGAAAGCCGTGTACAGCGATATGCCGGCGTTTTTCCTGATTAACAAGATGGATAAGGAAAACGTGGATTTTGATAAATTGCTCAACGAAATGCGCGAGCGCTTTGGAAAAATCGTTACGCCGTTCATGCTTCCCATCATGGAGGGCGAAGACCTGAAAGGCTTTGTCAATGTAGTCAACAAGAAAGCTTACAAATTTACGGAAGCCGGCCGCGAGGAGATCCCGGTTCCCGCAGATAAGGAAGACCAGCTGGAAGAATACTACCAGATGGTAATCGAATCCGTGGCGGAAAGCGATGAGGCGCTGATGGAAAAATACTTCGATGGCGAGGAATTCACCAGCGAAGAGATTATCAAGGGCCTGAGAACCGGCATCAAGGCCGGTACGCTGGCGCCCGTTATGCTGTGCTCCGCCGCCAAGGTTGTAGGCGTCAAGGCGCTGCTGCAGTTTATCTGCGACTTCTTCCCCACGCCGCAGGAGCACAAGGAATACTCGGGCTTAAACGATAAGGACGAAACCGAGACCCGCGCCTGCGAATCGACAGAAAAATCGTCTGCCTTTATCTTTAAGACGCTGGTCGATCCGTTTGTCGGAAAAATTTCCATGATTAAGGTCATCTCCGGCACGATTAAGAGCGGAAGCGAATATTACAATACCCATGCGGAAAAGAGCGAAAAAGTCGGCAAGATGTTCTTTATGCGCGGAAAGTCGCAGTTCGATACCGATGCTGCGGAAGCCGGCGATATCGCGGCCATCGCCAAATTGCAGTATGCGAAGACCGGCGATACGCTGTGCGATAAGGATGCCCCCATCCGCTATCCGGAGGTGTTCTTCCCCGAGCCTTCACTGTTTATGGCAGTCGATCCGAAAAACAAGGGCGACGAGGATAAAATTGGCGTCGGCTTAAACAAGCTGATGGAAGAAGACCCCTCGTTCAGCGTTACCAGAAACGCGGAGACGCATCAGACGCTGCTGGGCGGCCAGGGCGAAATCCAGCTGTCCATCATTACCACCAAGCTGAAGGATAAATTCGGCGTGGATGTGGTATTAAATCCGCAGAAAATTCCTTACAGAGAAACGATTAAGGGCAATTCCGATGTACAGGGCAAGCACAAGAAGCAGTCGGGCGGCGCCGGCCAGTACGGCGATGTTCACATTCGCTTCTCGCCGTCGCAGCAGGAATTTGAGTTCTCGGAAGAACTGTTCGGTGGCTCTGTTCCGAAGAACTACGTACCTGCGGTAGAAAAGGGCCTGCGCGAGTGCATGGATAAGGGCCCGCTGGCGGGATATAAAGTAGTAAATGTAAAAGCTGTGCTGTACGATGGTTCGTATCACGATGTGGACTCCAACGAAATGGCGTTTAAGATCGCGGCATCGCTGGCCTTTAAGAAGGGAATCGTCGAGGCGAAACCGATTCTGTTAGAGCCGATCATGCACGTCGAGGTGCTGATTCCCGACGAATACATGGGCGACGTTATGGGCGACATGAATAAGAGAAGGGGCAAGATTTTGGGTATGGAGCCCCAGGGCGACGAGCAGAAGCTGATCGCCGAAGTGCCCATGGCGGAAATGCTGACCTATGCCATTACGCTGCGCTCCATGACGCAGGCCAGAGGAAGCTTCCGCTCGAGATTCGAGCGCTACGAGGAAGTTCCGGCGCACATGGCGCAGAAGATCATCGACGCGGCAAAGCAAGATGAAGCATAGACAGGGCGCAGGCCGTTGACGTGCGGCAGGTACAGTCAGGCGGCAAGCAGGTCATGCGTATAGGACAGCAGCGGTGGAGGGCATCTGCCGCTGCTGTTTTTGTGAGCGGAAAATTATTTGCAAGAATTATTAAAAAACTCTTGCAATTTCGAGAAATCTTGCTATACTAAAGATACAAGGGAAATCGGAGCACTGCTGAAATGGAACGCAACGTTTAGGTGGAGCTTCCGCACCTGATAAAAATAGAAATAATTGCAAAACATGGGATATCCGAAGAAAGGGGTGAGTCCGCCGGAAATGCAGCACGAACCGTAGCGCCGCCAATCATTGAACGTTGATGGTTGGCGGCGCTTTCTTTTATTTTTAAAAGAGAAAATGCGGGGAGGTGCACTTTTTGTGCGGAAGAACACCGAGCTGACAGAAACGGGAGTGGGGAATATGGAAATCAAATTGCAGCGGGCAGGAATCGCCGATGCAAAGGAGCTACACGCAATGCAGACAGCAGCATTCAGGGAGCTGCTATATACTTATCGGGATTTTGACACCAGTCCCGGAAATGAAAGCGTAGAGAAAACAGAGCTTCGCTTGCAGCAGGAATTCACGTATTTTTATTTCATCTGTGTGGATGGGCAGAAGGCAGGCGCCATCCGCATCGTAGATACAAAGGAAAGCGGCAAGTGCAAGCGGATTTCGCCGGTATTTATTATGCCTGAATTCTGCGGACAGGGAATCGCACAAAAGGCAATCGCGCTGTGCGAGGCGATCCACGGCAGCGAAGGATGGGAATTGGATACCATTCTCCAAGAGCCAAAGAACTGCCACCTGTACGAAAAGCTGGGATATCGGAAGACAGGGCGAACCGAGAGCGTAAATGACAGACTTACCCTGGTGTTTTATAGAAAATAAAAGCAGAGCGTTTGAGAGTCGTTTTCTGTGCAGAACTTAGGTAAAACTGACGATTCTTGTAAAATACTTCCGGAATATGTGATATAATGTTTACACCCGGCGATTGGCGAGTGCAAAGCACGAAGGCA
>CATJIF010000098.1 GCA_949740445.1 uncultured Peptostreptococcaceae bacterium
TCAATACTGGCGGCACAGGTACCTGCAAAGGGATGCCGGTCTGTCCGGAAACAGCATTGCATACAAATCACATAGAAAAATCCCCCAGCCGAAAGGCCAGGGGATTTTTTTAATGTATCAGAAAACTACGCATCTGGTGCGCGTAGCTGGTTATTTGTGCAGCTGTGTTAAAAAAGATATCTAAAAGATGGATATTGCAGAAACAAAATATTTTTCGAGGACAATAACTGTCCATCCCATATGGTATAATTTTGTTGACAGAAAGGGTTAAAGCCGCATTTTCTATTCGCACTTGAATTTGCCGCATAGAAAAACGCAGAACGAAAATTTAGTATGAAACATTGCTTGAACGGGAGCAATCATGTGCTTTATCAATTATCTTCAAAGCGGAGGAACTTATAGGGCGAAACATTGAGAACAGCAGCAATATCAAACAGAGTATCCATAGACAACGCTTTGATGATGTTAGGTGCTTCCAAATGTCCGATAAAGGCAGGAGTAAGACCAGTATGTTCTGCCAATTCTTCCTGTGTCAATCCACGAAGCCTGCGGTAATAAGCGATATTCAATCCGATTTGACGGTAATTTTCTGCGTAGATCTGTTTCATGGGCGTTTCCTCCATTCTTTTATGGTAACGAATAATGAAGAGGATTGACATGATTTATAAAATATATTATTATATCTAACAGATAGTAATTTGTGTCTGCCAACTCATGCGGACTCAAATTGTCTCAAGAGAAAGGTTTGTGGAAATACGATGGCTATTAAGTCGGATCGGGTGCTTCAAATCTATGATAGATTGGTATGCGGAGAGGTTTTGAATAAAAGCCAGCTTGCAAAGCAGTTTTGTGTTACAGAGCGCAGTATTCAGCGAGATATCGGAGTATTGCGCTGTTTTTTAGCAGAATTAAACCCGGTACAGGATATTGTTTACGAAAAGGAGTTTCAGGGCTATCGCCTGAAAGAAACAGATTCGTATGCGCTGACGAATAGTGAGATTCTCGCTGTCTGCAAAATTTTGCTGGAAAGCCGTTCCATGCGAAGGGATGAAATGTTTCCGATTTTGGATAAGCTGATCGCTCGATGCGTGCCAGAAAATAATAAAAAAGCAATTCATTCTTTGATTGCCAATGAAAAATATCATTACATAGCGCCACAGCATAACAAACGCCTCTTGGATCGAATGTGGGAGATCGGACAAGCGGTACAGAATCACCGGGTGATGGAGATTCAATATGAGCGGTTGAAACAGCCATCGCTGGTAATTCGCCGGATCGAACCAGTAGGCATTATGTTTTCAGAATATTACTTCTATTTGGTTGCTTTTTTGCAGGGCGTAGATAAAAGGGTTGCCTTTGAAAACGCAGATGATCTCTTTCCGACGATTTATCGCATTGACCGCATTCGGGAGTTCTGTATTTTAGAAGAACATTTTCGCGTGCCCTATAAAGACCGTTTCGAAGAAGGAGAATTTCGCAAACGCATACAGTTTATGTATGGCGGCAAATTAGAACGTATTCGTTTTCGCTACACGGGATTGTCGCTGGAGGCCGTTTTGGATCGCCTTCCCACAGCAAAGGTGGTAGAACATATCGAAGGTGGTTGGCTGGTTGAGGCCGAAGTATTCGGCATGGGTGCTGATATGTGGTTAAAAAGTCAGGGAGAGTATGTGGAAAGGGTTGAGATGTAGAAATAACAGATAGACGTATTGTAAAAGCAATAATAAGCAGAAATTTTGTATCATAGTTAGAAGGGAGAATAGTATGGATAAGAAGTTAAAAGTTGGAACCTGTGTTTGCCTGGCAACGCTTGGAGTGTATACTGTATTTACTGCAATATGTGATTTTTTAGGAGGATATGAACTTTATAAACAGCATAAAGATTTTTTTGATGCCAATTAGTAAGAAGGAAATCAGCATGTCAGAGGAAAATTTTTTGAGCTTTTTGCAGCAGCTACTCACAATGGTAGAATTAGAGGATGTTAATTCAATTGCTCTGACAGAAACAGCTCTTACATCTATAACCCAATTAGCGAATTTATCTGGAAAAACGGATGCTTTTACGCTATTTTTAATGGTAAACGCAGTGCGAAAATTTGATTACTTACTCGAAAATAAGGACTATTTTGCTGGTGTTCCCGGAGAGATTTTCAAAAATCGTGACAAACGAAAACTACTTAAAGAAATTGTAGGGACGGGAATATGATTCTATAAAATTGGACTTGATGAGAAAGGTATAAAACTATTAACAAAGTCTTTCAAGAAAAACAAGGAATTTTTATCAAAGATGGTAATGGATAAAAAAGATTTTGATGTGGTAGTGCATATATTCAGTGATCGGAAATTGAGAGGGAAATTATGTTAGGAGCAATCATCGGAGATATCGCAGGTTCTCGCTTTGAAATGAATAATTATAAAGGTAAAGATTTTAAGTTTTTTACCCCGAAGTGCAGATTTACAGATGATTCTGTCATGTCCATCGCAATATGTAAAGCGATTTTCGAAAGCAGGTCTGATTATAAAGAGTTAGGCGAAAATGCAATAACCTATATGCAGAAAATCGGTCGGCGTTATCCACTTTGCGGATACGGAGGTAATTTTCTGCGTTGGATTTTTTCTAAAGATCCAAAACCCTATGGCAGTTTCGGAAACGGCGCAGCCATGCGCGTCAGCGGCTGCGGATTTGCGGCATCTTCCCTTGATGAAGCAAAGCTGTTGTCTCAAAAAGTGACTGAGGTTACGCACAACCATCCAGAAGGGTTGAAAGGCGCAGAGGCAACAGCAGTCGCTGTATATCTGGCAAAAACGGGAATGGATAAAGAGGAAATTCGACAGTATATCGATAAAAATTATTACTCTATGAATTTTACCTTGAATGAAATCCGTCCCAAGTATGAATTTGATGTCAGCTGTCAGGGTTCAGTTCCACAAGCTTTAGCAGCATTCTTCGAATCTGTAGATTTTGAAGATGCCATACGAAATGCCATTTCTATCGGCGGAGACAGCGATACGATTGCGGCGATTGCCGGGGGTGTAGCAGAAGCATATCATGGGATTCCACAGGAATTAAAGGAGAAGGCGATTTCTTATTTAAATCCGCACCTGTTGGAAATTGTGAGCGAGTTTGAGGCAGAGTTTCAGTAAAATGACTATTCGAACATTGATAATTATGGAAATGATTTGTGGAGGCAGATTATGGGCGAGTATGTGAAAAATAAAAAGGACATGAAATTTCAAAGTCAAGATGCTCTTAAAATAGTCCAGTCAGTAATTGATGATGCAGATAAAGCATTGAACGACAAATCCAGAAGGATGAAAGACTCTCCTATCGGTGAAGCACTCGCAGGAGCCGTTGGTGTTGGAGTAGGAGCAGGCATGGGGTTTGCAGGTTTGTATTTGGGCGGCGCTGTTGCCGGTTTAAGTGGCCCCGGCATCATGTCTGGTCTCGCCGCAGCAGGTCATCTTATTGGAGGTGGAGCTGCTGTTGGTATTGGTGTTTTGGCAGCTCCTGCTGTTATTCTTGGTGGAGCTGGTGTGGGCATTGCATCCCATGTTAAGCATACAAGATTAAGAGAAGCCAAAGAGCTGATTTATAAAGAGGCTATTAAAAAACAGACAGATATCCTAAAAATTCTTAAAGAGGAACAAGATGCTGATAAGGAGAGAATCGACTATTTGAATGGTCTGAACATTCTGTTGCAGTCTGCAATTAACGACTTGAAGCACGATTTGGGGATCGCATAACAAGGGGGGACATTATGAGTAGATTCAAATATTCCAGCGATGAGTTGGATATGAATAAGGTACTCAGGATGAACCAAGATGATTCTTATTCTATGTTGGCTGATCAACAGGTATCTCAAAAAAGAAGTAGTGCTGATGCCAATATTGAAGCGTCATTGGCGTTGTTGCGGTCTTTAGGCAAGGAAAAAGATGTTTCAAACCTTTCTGCAGATATTGCGTTAAAAGGAAAGGATAGGCAGTTAGAGCATCGTCCGGTTTTAGAATCTTGGGAAGAAATTGTTGACCGAGCTAATCTTTACGAACCGACCAAAGTGGTTTTGGAAGATATTGTGACTGAGGCAGAAATTCAAAGTGCATTTGCAGAGCTTGATTCCATAGAAGAACAGTTTTCTAAAAAAACAAGTATTGTAAATAAAACTGACTTGTCGTTTCTTGCGATTGCGACTGCCTTGCAAGTGGCAAAATCGCTTGTTTTCCCATATGTTGCAGGAAAATATGACTACGGAAAAAGTTTTGACCCATCAGAGAGATTGGAGCATAATGATAAATCTATCGAGAAAGCCCTTAAAGAAGCGAATGATAAGTTTCGTGACAGGCGTATCGAAAAACATGGAACAGGGCATTGGATTAACTTTCTTTATCAGACGGTTCCCTATGATATTACAAAAGGGTCGAAAGATTTAGGAATAAACATGGGTGGTAAATATCACCGAATGTACACGCTGGGACACGATCCGATTTTAGGTTGGATTTTCGGTACGGCAAATATTTTGACGGATTGCATTACATTTAACAACTTCCATACAAACAGGATTTCAAGAATTGACCCTGTAACAGGAGCAAAGAAAATGGTAATTACACCGGAGGTTGTTCTTCTTGGAGAAATGTTTAGCGAGTGTTACAATGAAGTGAAAGCTGACCCGTTAAATCTTCCGGCTGCACTCTTTGCTCAAGCACAGCACTTAAAATCTGATGAGTTTACAAAGCTGGGACTGCCTGTACCAATCTTATCAAGCGTTAATGAGGATTTTGCAAGCAAGCTGTATAGCGAAAATTATGATGCGTTGTGTTTTGCGAGAGACGCAAAGATTGTCGGAGCTTCTTTTGTAATATCAAAACTGTTCGATATGATTATTTCTTTGCTGCATGGTCTGTTTAGAAAAGACGGAGAAGATAGAGATCTCTACGAAATAAGAAGTCGCAAAATCTTGTTGACTTCTAATGTAATTGCTTCGTCAAGCACCATAATCAATGCTACGATCACGAGTAACCCCAAGAACCTGGATATCGGCAGCTTGCTTAATACCATGACGTATCTGTTTACTGATGTTAGGTTCATTTTGAAAATCAAACAGGAGTTTATCGAAAATGAGATTTCAGAAAGAGTTCAAAAAGAGATTTCAGCGGTCGATGCTTTGTATGAAACTTTTTAATCTGATATTTGTGTACACGCATAGCAACGACGTAACTCGTCTCGTTGCCTACGGAGAATAATTTACATTGGGGCATTTTGGGTCTGTTGACAAAGTTGAGTCCTGAAAAAAATGATCTGTTGATTCTTTTATTTATGCGTGTGTCGTGAATTGCCCCGTATATATTTCACGCCCGTCCCATAAAAAAGTGATATACTGAGACGGAGCGATAAGAAAAATTGCGAGAAAGAATGTCAGAAATCGGGGATCTGAGATATCCCAGCTATGTGAACTATCTGCTGTCGGATACCTTACTCTCTCATTCCTCGGTTTTTATGAGACAGACGTGCTAAATATGTAAAATAGAATTGATGGAATATATATCGTGGTATATACTATAGGCAAGGAGGTGGTATCAATGGAGACAGCGAAAATTTTTGAGAACGGCAGAAGCCAGGCGGTACGCCTGCCGATGAAGTTCCGCCTTCCCGGAAATGAGGTTTTTATTCAGAAGCTGGGCGATGCTGTTATGTTGGTTCCTAAAGAAGCGACATGGCAGACATTTCTGAACGGACTCCATGGTTTCTCAAAGGATTTTATGGAGAAGGGCAGAGAGCCGGAAATCCCAACAGCGAGGGATGAGCTATGACCTACATGTTAGATACAAACATTTGCATTTATGCTATTAAGAATAAGCCGGAGCAGGTTCTTCAGCGCTTGAAAGCCAATTTGCAGTATGGGCTATGTATTTCGGCAATCACTTTGGCTGAGCTGGAGCATGGGGTGGAGAAAAGCGCATCTCCCGAGAAAAATACAATAGCCTTGATGCAATTTCTTGCCATCTTAGATGTATTACCTTTTGACGATACAGCGGCGTCTGAGTATGGGAAGATATGCGCCTTTCTACAAAAACGGGGAACCCCTATCGGCACTATGGATATGCTGATCGCGGGGCACGCCAGGGCAGCGAAACTTATTCTGGTAACTAACAACGTCAAAGAATTTGAACGGATTCCGGATCTGAAAATTGAAAACTGGGTTGAATCAAAGCCATTGATTGAACCGGGAAGTTAATCGCGCCCTTTCCGCCTTCAATTTTCCATAAACCGCTATTGTCTTGAATTTCGGCAACAACAATAGCGCACCCGCAGTTACTTTTAACTGCGGGTTCTGTTATGTAATCACAGGTTGTAGCCTGCCATACGTACAAAGCCTGCAAGGAATACGAGAGCAGACCTGACTATAAAGAGTTAGGTGAAAATGCAATAATTATATGCAGAAAATTGGACGGCATTATCCATGGTATAGTTATGGTAAAAAATTTCTGTTTTGGATTTACTCTGGAAATCTAAAGCCATATTATAGCTTTGGAAACGGTGCGGCCATGCGTGTCAGCAGCTGTGGCTTTGCGGCAGTTTCTCTCCCAAGTATAAATTTGATGTCAGATGTCAGGGTTCAGTTCCACAAGCTTTAGCAGCATTCTTCGAATCTATAGATTTTGAAGATACCATACGCAATGCCATTTCTATCGGCGGCGACAGCGATACAATTGCGGCGATTGCCAGAGGTGTAGCAGAAGTATATTATAGGATTCCACAGGAATTAAAGAAGAAGACGATTTCTTATTTGAATCCGCACCTGTTAGAGATTGCGAGCGAGTTTGAGGCAGAGTTTCAATAAAAAGATAGCATTTCAAAATTTATACAGGATGTATACAGAGGAATAAAGATAATGGAAATAAAGAATAAATTAGTGAAAGAAGTTATTTCAAAAATAATTGAGAAGGCTTTAAAAAAGAAAATCAGACAAAACGTAAATGTTCAAATTAGCGAAATAAAACGCTCGACGATTGCTGAAAAAACACATCTTCAGCTAAATGTAGACATAGAAATGGCTACAAGCGACTTAAAAAGATTTTTAGGGTCTAAGTGGAAATATTTTAAATTATTCTTATAATTACTAATAAATTTCGTATATTCGAAAGGAGCCTGAATGAAACCCTATCCAATCGGCATGTACGGCGGAAAGTTTCTGCCGTTTCACCGTGGGCATAAATACTGCGTGGAGTTTGCCGCGCAGGAGTGCGAAACGGTTTACGGGATTTTGTTCTGGGGTGGCGCAGATGAGGAGATCATCCGCAGAGAATATCCGCAGGCGTGGCTGTCGGTAGAAGAGCGCCAAAGGCAGCTGAAGAAAATCTGCCGGGAGGCAAAGCAATATGCA
>CATJIF010000099.1 GCA_949740445.1 uncultured Peptostreptococcaceae bacterium
GTTATTCCTGTCAACCCTATAATAGTCGATGGATATTTCTCGTTTGTCATATATGCAGTTTACAATCTGCCAAAGAGTCTCTTGGACGCTTTCGCAATCATGTTTGACTTCCGCATAATGGTACACTTCATTACGGATAAGTTCAGTCAGTTTTGGCCGATCCTCTGCGGTAGTAAATGTTTTTAATTTATCTATGAGTGACAGAACTTCAAACTTGGAGAAGGCTCTTGAACCGAGTATGACCTCTACCAGAGCAAAGAGTTCTTTGTTTGACAGGAACTCATCCATGTATAAGTGGTAGCAATTCCCCTGACGAGAGTAGACTAACTCAGTGTTGCCAACAAGTTCACGATGGTCAGACAGAAATGCTTTCAAGTCATTGATTGTCCTGGTGATGCTTTTGCTGGAAACTCCATACTCATCTGCAAGCTGTCTGGCAGATAAATTTTCTCCTCGCAAGCCGCGAAAAAACACCTCAAGTAACCGATCATAGCGATTCCCACTCAATAAAATCATCCCCTTTAGTACACTTGCTTTTTACAAAAAGCAGGAAATTCATTACACATATCATGAATTATAAAGGATTCAGCGGACATAGGGGTGTCCACACAAAAAATTTGTCTGTCGCACTGTGAAAAATCTTCAAAGGCTTCTGCTTCTGATAAACTGCTGCCTGTGTCATTGAGGATTTATGCCTATCCCTATACCTCATAAAAGATTTTGTCGCTTTATAGTTTAATATAACACATTTCTCCGACAAATAAAAGAGGCAGTATCAGAAGATACACCTTTTTTTCAAAGACCGCCACAGGATGAAGGAGAATATATTAAAAAAGCAACTCACGCCTCCCCGCATGAGTTGCTTATGGCTTATTGTTGACAAGTTTATCTGCGTGGTACGATTCTGCTACAAGCAATACTACATTTTTCTGTTCAGGCGTGAGTGGGGTCCACGCATCCAATAACTGCTCCAAGGCCGGTGTAACTTCCACCAAATCTCCTTCTGCAAAAAACTGAGCCAGTGTGATGCCAAATCCTGCGCAAATTGCTTCTAATGTTGCAATGGTTGGCATTGTATTTCGGCGGTAGATGTTGGCGATTGTTGATACGTTAAGGCCGCACTCTTGGGCCAAACGGTATTCAGACCATCCTCGTGATTGTATAAGTTTTCTCAGTTTTCCCAACGTGTCCATATGCCCACTCCTTCTTTGTTTATATTGTACCCCGTTTATGTGCTACTTGAATATATGCTACTTGTCGGAAAATGATATTTATGTTAAACTATACGGAAAGGGGAAATCGAAGCTGAGTTGATGGACTCGCTGATTCTCAATCTGAGCAGAGGGTGATTTTTTGAAAGGGAATACTTGTGCATTTACGGGGCATCGCCCATATAAACTTCCGTGGAAATACAACGAAAGGGCTGATGGCTGCATTGCCCTAAAAACCATTCTCACTGAGCAAATCATGTTATTGGCAAAGGCGGGAGTAACTGAGTTTTATAGTGGCATGGCGGAAGGAACTGACTTATTTTGCTCCGAAATTGTTTTAAATCAGCGCAAGAAAAATCCCGCGCTTAGACTTCACTGTGTCCTGCCCTGTGAGGGACAAGCAGATATGTGGAGCAGTTCAGCACAGGAACGTTACTACGGTATTTTGAGGCAGGCCGATTCAGTTGATTATGTGAGCCAGAAGTATTATGACAAATGTATGCTTGACCGAAACCGGCGTTTGGTAGAACGTGCCGGGATTTTGCTTGCCGTTTATAACGGAGAGTGGCGTGGCGGTACTGCCGCAACGGTGCGGTATGCCCGTAAGATCGGGCGAGAGATTATAGTGATTGATCCTGTTACTCAGCACATCACCCATGAAGGTCCAGCCTCGGACTTAAAGATATGAGGGGGGCAAATATGAGACAATTTGCTGTTGCTTTGCTTATGTTGCTTGTGTTTGTTTTGGCAGGGTGCGGAATGAAGCAAAGTCCCGATTCAAACGATATTGCTGTTTCCGCAAAACTGGCGTATTCCTCTGATACGTCACCCGAAGATTGTTATCTGTGCGGCGGCGGTATAGAAAGTCTGATACCGTCCTATTGGGGACAAAATAACATCGCTCTTATCAGCTTGAACACTTTTGAGATCAGGCCGATTGAAATTAACCGATACGATAGGTTGACCGGGCAGCAAATTGAGGAATATGCCGGGGCTATATCTTTCGGTGGAGGCGGTAGTACAGACGGAGGATTCTCTGCCAGTCTAATGTTGGAATACGATAGAGGGTACGCTGATGGCTCTGTGGACTTCCTCAACGATGAAACACTGGACACAGATAAGGCGGCTTCTTTCCTATGTGCCGACTGTCTGAATGAGATTCTGCCGAAGGAAATCAGCCAGTGTTTCGGTGTTGGTGCTATCAATCTTGATACAAAGGAAATACGCCTATTTGAGAAAAGTCTTGGCGGCTTTGGACTTGGAGATTTTCACATTGACTGTAATCTGAAAGAACAGAAGCACGGTGATTCTTCACGGATGGACCTATTGATTTTCTACTGTCCGTTACGATATGAAATAGAACCCTGACAGGGTGTTTATCTTCCTGCGCAGAGGTGCAGGAAGGAGCGACCAACGGGAGCGACAAAAGCCACGCCGTCAGGCGTGTTCGACTGGATGCAGAGCGGCCAGTCCGGGGCTTGGGGGGACCCCAACCAGCGTTTCATGGATATTCAAAAGAATATCCATGAAACATTGCTGGCCTACGTTTACGCCGTCCTACGCCGTCTTTGATGCTTGGACTTATGATATTGCCTACGGTTTGTCTTTGTATTTTGGGGAACTATCCAAATAAGACCGGGAGCAATTATAATAATTCCGGCAAGAAATGGGGGCGTAGCAATGAAAATAGTGTCGTGGAACGTAAATGGACTGGCCCGATGCAGACGAAACGGCTTTTTGAAGTTCTTAGCAGATGCAAAGCCTGACGTGATGTGCTGCCAAGAAATCAAGGGCCAGTGTGAGTTGAATGTCCCCGGCTATCTGGCGTTCTGGAACCCGGCAAAGCGGCCCAACTATTCCGGGACGTTGGTGCTGGCAAGGCGTCAGCCTCTCTCCTGCCAGTATGGATTTGGAATTAAGAAATTCGATGATGAAGGCCGTTTGATTGCGCTGGAATATAAGGACTATTTCATCGTCAATGTTTATGTGCCGAACCTCAATCCGCACTCAACCCCTGACCGTTTGGACTACCGCATTGAATGGGATAAGGCCGTGCGGGAGTATGTGACGAAACTTCCAAAACCCGTTATTATGTGCGGAGACTTCAATGTGGCGCGGGAGTACATCGACATATACCCGGAGAACCAAAAGAACTCGCCGGAAGAACCGCTGTTTGTTTCCAATGAAAGGGCAGGATTTGAGATGTTCCTGTCCTCCGGCTTTGTCGATGCCTTTCGTGCCTTTTACCCGCAGAAGGAAGGGGCATATACATGGTGGGGACCTCGCCCCAAGAGCCGTGCAGAGAACAAAGGCTCACGGCTGGATTACTTTCTTGTTTCTGGTGAGCTGCTCAGTCACATCCAAAGCATCAAGCACCATACAGCTACGTCTGGCTCTGACCATTGCCCCATTTCCATTATCATAGGTGCAATCTCCTTCCATCAGGAAGCCTCCGATGAAGATATGGCCGTCAGGTGGCGCACAATAGACTGGCCGAAAATGGAAAATGAGCTTTTCCAAAAACAAAGAAAATTGGCCTTTGCCGCATATAACCGTGATTGGGAAAACGTAAAGATCATGCAAGACAAGCTGGTGGCTTCATATGCTGCCAAAGTGATGGCCGTCCGCTATGTTGCTGATACAAATTCAGCGGCGGGAATTGATGGCATCAAACTGACCAACGATGCGCAGAAAATGAAAATGGCGTTATCTCTGACCAGCAGAGGCTACCAACCGTTACCCAACCGATATGAGAAGGTAACGGAGCGCGGCAAAGAGTTGACGCTTCATATCCCCGCCGCCAGAGACAAGGCCATGCTGGTTCTATACGCCTTTTCCCTTGATCCGGTTGCAGAGTCCACAGGAGACAAGAAATCGTTTTTTGCCCGGAAGGGCCGCTCGGCTCATGACGCATATGCTTACATACTCCGGGAATTGAACCGGGAGAATCCGCCGAAGTGGATCGTCAAGGCTGATGTTGCCGCTTTCTTTGACAACGCCATGCACGACTGGCTGATCGAAAATATTCCAATGGACAAGACCGTGCTGAAAAAATTCCTGCGGGCGGGCGTAATCAAGGACGGCGAATTATTTGAAACGAACCGGGGCATTTCCTTTGCGTCCAGCTTGTCACCCATACTTGGCAATATGCTTCTGGACGGGCTTCAATCCTGCATCTACGATGGCCTTTACCCGGAGGGCGGCGTTGACTACCCGGATGGCAGCATGGTTCGGTTTGCGGACGATATAGTAGTTACGGCAAGGACGAAGGAAAGCGCGGAGCGTATCATGCAGATCGTCAGCGACTTCTTATCAAGCCGGGGCCTCGGCTTCAACCAGAGCAAAACCTATATAGCGCACATCAGTGATGGCTTCTCGTTTTTGTCGTGGCACTTCCAGGAGCAGAAGGGCGCTCTGAACATCCAACCGACTGATGGCTCTATCAAGAAAATTGAGCGCGACTTGGAAAGCCTGATTATGAACTTCAAGGGAACGCAACGAGCGTTAATTGAGAAGATAAACGATAAACTGAGCGGATGGGCGGCGTATCACCGCAGTACGGACGCCTACATGGTATTCCGTCATATTGATGCTGTGGTTGAGGGCCTGCTTGTCCTAAAGATGTGCCAAAAGTATTCCCGCTGGCATCGCGAAACCGTCCTAAAGAAATTCTGGATATATGTCGGCGGGTATCACATCTTCGCGCTGCCTGATGATCCGACTTGCCGGGTGGTACGGCTGGCTCCGCTGGCAATGGTTCAGCACAAGCCCTGCAAGGTAAGTTTCAATCCTTACCTGGACAAAGAATATTTCTCCCTTCTTCAGCATCGCCGGGACGAACAGAAAGCCAATGGTAAGTACAAAGCAATCTGGCAGAGGCAAGGGGGGCGCTGCGCGTTCTGTGGCAATCCCATGTTAGCCGACCAGGAAGTGGAGGTAATTGAAAAGGTGATAGGCAAGGGACGGCGGGTGCAAAACCTGATTTACATTCACCGTCAATGCGCCTACGATGTGTTCTCGGATTCAGACGATGCCATGGGAGAGCATATTGACCTTCTTGACCTGCTGGGGGACTTTGTGGACAATGCTCCTTTGAGAGAATCCCCCTATTTGGAATTGCGGGAGTTTTTTCGGCTGAGTGATAAGTCCCCGCTCTCCCTTACCTTCCGTCAGATAGAAATTATCCTTGGAGATGCCTTGCCCGCAGAAGCGTACTTCTATGATGCGTTCTGGTATGAGAATATGCCGGGAATGACCTCTCCCATGTGGCGGGAGGAAGGATACCCGTTTCATGCACTTATCCCGGATGAAACTGTCTACTACATCTCCGATGCCTGGACAAGCCAAGGTTATGAAATCAAAGCGTTGCATCGACTAAGCCAGCGTGTGGTGTTCCGCAGAGTGGTCGTAGGCGTGTCCGGGGTAAGAATCCCCAAAGCATTGACCGCCCGGAAACTGCCGGATGCGATTGTTTACAAGTTAGAAAAGCTCCTAAAGCAATTCGTCAGAGAGTATGGGCTTTAGCTATCTTTTCTGATGGGAAAAGTAGGGTGGATATAAGTAGCGCCTCTGAACAAGTTGACGGCCCGATTGGGACTATGTTATAGTACATTTGATATTTAACGACTAAACACCAGATTTTGACGGAGGGATTTCAATGGCCTTTACACGATATACAAATAACAATCCTCTTACCCCCGAAGAAAAGGCTGCGATCTTGCAGGAATATATGCAGTATTATGAGGAACTGGCCCAAGAAGGTAAATTGGATTTGTTGAATCAAAAACTGCCAAGAAGTGTAGTGTGTGGTGTTTTAGATGAAATCGGATGTTTGCTGAAATCCGAATCGCAAAAAATGGCGCAGTATTCTGATGAGGTAAAAGAATTTTTGAGCTCTAATCCTTTGCCCGGAAAGATGGCGGAACTTTTGCCGGACGATTTCAGAGTCTTTGTTCTGATTTTGAATTCCCTAAAGCAATGGGTCATGGCTGAAAGCGCCTACTGTGACCGATATTTGATGGGGGTAACTGTACGCAAAAATTGCCGAAAAGCGATTGACCATTGCCTTGTAACAGGGGAACCGCTTAATGGCACTGTTGAACTACATCATCCTGTGCGGGATGGTCGTCCTCCCATTCCGTTGAGCAAAAAGGGACACGCACTTATAGAGGGGCAGCTTGCCACTGATGGCGATGAATCTATTGGTGAAGAAGTGAATTGTGAAACAGATTGGGATAGACTCAGGTGGATAAAAAAGCAGCAGAATAAGTCATGGGTGCAGTTGCGCGAGGGACTGATGGCAATAAAAACTGGTGGCATGATTTATCGCCCTAATGCCAAGTCTTTTGCTAATAAGGTTATGCGAGAACTGGATTTATCAGCGGAATATATTCTCAAATTGATGGATGAAAATGGGGTATAGAGCATTGGGAAACCTTCGCTAAAAATAATTTTCTATTGAATAATCCCTCCCTTATCCGATACAATAAGCGGTATATGTATCGAATAAGAGGGGGACTTTTTCATGTATCAAACACAAGGAGCCAGAACGCTCACAAAGGAAATCATCGGAAAGTATATGATTGCTTTGCAAGAAGATGAAAAAAGTTCAGCCACAGTCACTAAGTATATCCACGATCTCAATATGGCTACCGAATACTTTGCTGGCGTGGAGCTGACAAAATCAACCATTATTGGATGGAAAGATATGTTGGTTGAGAAGTATGCGACAGCCACAGTCAACTCCATCTTGGCGGCGCTCAATGGCTTTTTGAAACACATGGGGTGGAATGATCTGACAGTGAAGCCCCTCAAAATACAAAAAGCAATGTTTCGGGATGAGAGTCGGGAACTGACGCGGGCCGAATATAAACGATTGGTTCACGCTGCTGAAAGTGCAGGCAATCGCCGCCTTTCTCTTGTCGTACAAACGATATGTGCCACTGGAATCCGAGTCTCCGAGTTGCAGTTTATAACTGTTGACGCTGTTCGGAGCGGCCACACAGAGATCAACAACAAAGGCAAGCGCCGCACGGTTTTTCTGCCGGAAAAGCTGCGGCGGATATTGAGCAAATATCTCAAGGAAACCCATAAGACCGGAGGTGCCATTTTTACTACCCGGAACGGGAAGCCTCTGGACCGCTCCAACATTTGGCGTGATATGAAAGCGTTGTGCGAGAGTGCCGGGGTAGAGCCGGATAAAGTATTCCCCCACAATCTCCGCCACCTTTTTGCCCGGACGTATTACGGTATTGAAAAGGACTTGTCTCGGCTGGCTGATATATTGGGCCACTCCAATGTGAACACAACTCGCATCTACACGATGGAAAGTGGTACTGTCCACGCCCATCAAATTGAGCGGCTTGGGCTAATTATCACATAATTTCAGTTATGTTGTCAACTGTTCCTGCTTTGATAGAATCCTCTGGCAAAATAATATAATATTGCCAGAGAAAAAGAGGGTGTTTCATGTCGAGAAGGGCGCAATAATTTTGGAGGCAAAGAATATACCTTTCCTCCTGATAAAAATATGTATAATATGAGGGAATTTTTTGATAAATCAGAATCTTACTTCTCCTTCTGAATCCAAATTAACAACAGAACTGAAATTCTGTTGTGTTCCGCCTTTGTTCGAGGTTCCTCGTGTTCAACGCACCTTGAAAAAAAGCGGAGAAAATTCGCTCAAATCAGTATGCAAGTTCCAATTTCTTTTGCGGTGAGCGGCACAGGCATAGACGCACTGACTACCTGCGGGCTGGCTGGGAACCATGGGAGGAGGTGACTTCTCCTGGTTCAGTCCGTCAAAACGATTGCATCAAAGGTACGAGCGGGAAACTCACTGTCTGTTACTTGGCGCTGGTAACGCCAAAATCGCAAAGGCCCGTAATAGAAATTGACCGAAATTGACCCGACCCGCTGGGTAAAAGTGGACTGCTGTGGGATTGGCTTGGGCAGCTTAGTCAACTGCCGTCACCGTCTGTCAGCTTTTAGGCATCTGTTACCGCAGATGGGCTTGCATACTCCCGTGCCGGGGGTGAGCAGTAGGACGGTCTTGCCGTCTGATAATACGGCACACTTTTCTATATATAAAAGCCGGGGGCGGCCAGTTTCGGTCACAGTCCATAGCAGTATGGAGGCAACGCAGAACCAGGCAGCCGCCCCCCGCTTTTCCTCTGTTGGTTAGAGGGCCTTTCGGTACAAAACAGTTTGTGGCGTAAGGCGCTCTATCCAGCGGTTGCAGAGCAAATCAATGGAAAATGCCAGAGAGAAGGTGATACGGTTGAAAATTCTGATAAGCGATATTTCAGTTAATCCGGGACGGCGCGAGGCCCGTTTGGATCACATCAAGGAGCTGGCACAGAGCATAGCGAACGTGGGGCTAATCAATCCTATTACAGTGGATAAGGCCCACAGTTTGATTGCCGGATTGCACCGTCTGGAAGCCGCAAAGTTGCTGGGTTGGACTGAGATCGAATGTACGGTAAGCAGCTTGGAGGGTTTGCAGGCAGAACTGGCGGAGATTGACGAGAATTTTGTCCGCAACGATCTTTCGCCCGTTGAATACGGTGATTTGCTTTTGCGGCGCAAGGAAATCTATGAGGCCCTGCACCCGGAAACGAAAAACGGCGGCGACAAAAAAAGCCAAGAAATCAGAACGCGCAAAGCGCGTTCTGATTCTTTTGACCCTTTTGTGGCAGACACAGCAAAAAAGCTCGGCATTTCACGCCGAACAGTTGAGGAAAGAATACAGACCGCCAAAAATCTGACGCCGGAGGTCAAGGAGATCATCAAGGGAATGGATGCGCCAATTCCCAAAAAGACCGCCTTAAAAATATCTCGTCTAAATCCAGAACAGCAGAAAGAAGTGGCTGGCCTGCTTGCCTCAAAAGAAATCAAATCCATCAAAGACTACCATCCAGGTCAACAGGAGGTGCCCACGGAACAGGACGAAGCTGATGTGGTTCTGCAAGCGACACCCAGCATGGAGCCTGTCACACATACCTCTCCTGCCGGTGAGGTAATCCGTGGAACGCCTCTTTTCCGAGAGATTGTTTCTGATTTGAAAAATGCGGATAAAGACTTCAGTTGTACCCCGGATAGCTTTCTTTCGGAAATAGCAGCCTTTGTCCAGAACTTCAAAAAAGAACTGAATTGGTACAATATGCCATACTATGAGGCAGTTTATCCAGTTTTGACATCAGATCAGATGCAAGACTTCCGGCGCCAGATGGATGCCATCTGTACTGCCGTACAAAATTTGATACATCATGTGGAGGCCAATGTAAAATGAGTTATCGAAAAAAGCACTACCCCCCCAAGCCGGAGCGCACAGAACAAGCGCCGCCCTCCGTAACAGAGTACAAAAACCCCGGCGTACTGAAATCCCTCTCTACCAGCCGCTTGACCAGCGGGGAATTGCCTTATCAGCGCCCCGTGGTGGAGAAGGATGTGGACGCACTGATTCGTAAATGGAATCTCTGCGCTCTGGAGCCGATTGTGGTCAGTTTCCGGGATGGTCACTTCTATGTGGTGGATGGACAGCATCGGATCGCCGCCATGAAGAAGATGAACGGCGGGAAAGATGTGATGGTCAACTGCATCATCCACACTGGCATGATCTATGAGGATGAAGCTGCGCTGTGCCATGACTTGGATCAGGCAAAAAAGGCCATGACCCTGGGCCAGTCCACCCATGTAGACATGGAGTCCGGCAAAGGGGTGGAGGCATTAGAAATCAGGCGTTTGGTTGAAGAAGCTGGCTTTATGTGGGCACTTGAAAAGCGTAGCGACAAAGAGTACGTTATTTCCGCTACACGCGCCGTTATCAACTCATATCGGCTTTTAGGCGGATCGGCGTTTTCCCGTATGCTGGCTCTGATAAACCGCGTATGGCACGGCGATCCTGTCTCTCTAAGTGCCGCGATGCTCTCCGGCATGGCCCTGTTCATCAAAACTTATGAAGTAGAGATGAACGACCACACCTTTGTTAAGCGGCTGTCAGTCGTAGCCCCGGATGAAATCATTCTCCGGGGCAAAATTGACTTTAGTACCAACAGCGTGGCCCTCCGCCATGCCCGTGTTATTTGGGATAAGTACAACAGCGGACGCGGCGGGCGTAAGCTGCCCTATCGTTTTGTAAGCTGATCTGCTTGGCATGGAACAGGCAGTACAAGCATACCATAGATGTGAAGGGAGTGATGATATGGGGGACTTCGCACTGACTGAGGACAAGATCAATTCCTTGCGAGAAATAGATGTTCGCTCGGTGGACCCGGACACCCTCCGGGACATTCGGGATGTAAAAGTCAATGTCGAGCTACCGAAACGGGAGCGGATGCTGGACTTCATCAAACAGATCGGCAACCCGTATTGCTACCGGCATGGCAAATATGTGGTGAAGGTCAGCTATACGGATACAGACGTGACTTTGCAGGATAGGTTGCTGTCCTACATACGTTCCAAATGCTGAAAAATTTGCAAAACACTCTGGACAGCGCCAAAATATTATGTTAATATGATGTGGCAAACGAATCGGACCCCGGCGCTCCCCTTAACTGTCGAAGAAGTGTTTTGCTGGAATCCTTTGGCGGTTAAGGAGAGTTAAATATGAGCGAATCTATTGCGAAGGTATGGAATACCTGCGGCTATGTGCGTCTGTCCCGCGAGGACGGCGACAAGGGGGAAAGTAATAGTGTCACGGGTCAGAAAGACTTGATCCGTGACTACTTCAGCCGCCACCCGGAACTCCGGGAGTGTGGCATGAAGGTGGATGACGGCTACACCGGCTCTAATTTTGACCGTCCGGCGTTTCAAGAAATGATGGCCGAGGTCAAGGCTGGCAAAATCAACTGCATCGTGGTCAAGGATTTGTCCCGTTTTGGTCGGGAACACCTGGATGCTGGGGAATACATCGAGAAGATTTTCCCCTTTCTTGGTGTGCGGTTTATCGCAATCAATGACCACTATGATAGTTTGCACAGCAACGCAGAGTCCGATGAGCTGATGATTCCGTTCAAAAATCTGATAAATGAGGCATACTGCCGAGATACCTCAATTAAGATTCGGAGCCAGCTTGAAATCAAACGCAACCGCGGAGATTTCATTGGCTCTTTTGCTGTTTTTGGGTATCGGAAAGACCCGGAAGATCATCACCGTCTGCTGGTAGACGACTATGCCTCAGAGGTCGTTCGTGATATTTTCCGCTGGAAGTTAGAGGGTATCAGCACCGGAGATATTGCGGATCGGTTGAGCAAGTCCGGCATCCCGACACCGATGGATTACAAAAAATCCTTGGGGATGCGGGTATATACACCCTTCCGGGTCAAAGCTGAATCCACCTGGAGCGCCGGGATGATACTGCGTATTTTGAAAAATCCCACCTATATCGGCGTTCTGGAGCAAGGGCGTGTAACCACTCCCAGCTATAAGGTTAAAAAGTTGGTTCATAAGCCCCAAGAGGAATGGGCCGTTGTTCCTGACCACCATGAAGCCATCATTGACCGCTATGACTTTGAGTGCGTCCAGCGTGTACTTGCACTGGACACCCGCACCTGTGTCGGCGGGCAGGCCGTGGAATTGTTCTCCGGCATGGTTGTCTGCGGTGAGTGCGGGGCGGCGATGATCCGTAAAACTGTTCCCTCTGGCAAGAAAAAGTATGTGTACTATGTCTGTGCCGCACATAAGAACGATAAAACCTGTTTCAGCCATACGATTCGGGACACAGTGCTGGAAGAAATCGTACTGGAATTGGTAAAGCAGCACATTGATGATGTGGTTGGCCTTTCCGCTATGCTCGATCTCACCGATGTGGCCCAGCTTCAAAAGGCTAACATCAAGAAACTTAAAGACCGCATGGCGATGAAACGGGAGGAAGTGGAACGGAGCCAAGCCCTCCTACGCTCCCTCTATGAGAGTCTGGCGGATGGCATCATTGATCGGGACGAATATCAAGACTTGAAAAAGACCTACACTCGCCGCCGGGAGGAGGCAGAGGCACAGATTGAGGAATTGCAGCGGGAAATGAGCATAAAAATTGATACCGCCAGTTCCCGTGGCTGGATCGAGCAATTCCGTAAGCATCAGGGCATTTCCTGTCTTGACCGCACCATTGTGGTGTCCCTGATAGAACGCATTTTAATTTATCGGGAACATCGTGTGGAGGTTGTTTTCCGCTGGTGTGATGAATACCGTCACCAACTGGACTTGTTGATGCAGGCCCAACGGCTACACCCAGAACGGGAGGCGGTCTGACATGGCGAGAACGAAACGTAAGGTCAATTCCGTTCTGCCCGTAACCCCTCCCGCTATTCCAGAGCGGCGAATTTATAAGGCGGGCGGTTATATCCGGCTTTCCGTAGAGGACAGTGGACGGCTTGGAGCCGATACCATTGAAGTGCAAAAGGCAATGATCCAGGACTACATCAATGCCCAGGCTGATATGCGGCTCTGTGATCTGTTTTGCGATAATGGAAGCACCGGCACAAACTTTGAGCGTCCAGGCTTTGAGGCTTTGATGGAGCAAGTGCGGCAGGGAAAAATTGATTGTATCGTGGTCAAGGACTTATCCCGTTTTGGGCGCAACTACCTGGAAACGGACAACTATTTGGAACGTATCTTTCCGTTCATGGATGTGCGGTTTATCGCAATCAATGACAACTTTGATACGCTGACCGCCGCAAGGACTGCTGATGGCTACATAGTGCCGTTAAAGAATATCATCAATGCCGCTTATAGCAAGGATATTTCAAGAAAAATCTGTCCTGCCCTGGCTACCAAACAGCAAAAGGGCGAGTTTATAGGCTCTTGGGCCGCCTATGGCTACCGTAAATGCCCCGATGATAAGCACCGCATTGAGCCGGATGAAGAAACTGCTCCTGTGGTAAGAGACATTTTCCAGTGGCGTCTCTCTGGTATGAGTATCCTCCAGATTGTACGGCGACTGAATGGAGCGTGTATTCCTTCTCCTGCTCGTTACCACTATCTCAAAGGCGAGGTAAAAGCAGAACGCTATGCCAATGCAGAGTGGAAACAGCAGGTGATAAAAGATATATTGAAGAATGAATTGTATCTTGGTCATATGGTTCAAGGTCGTAAACGCTCCGGCTTTCGTGAAGGACAGAAACAGCAGATGGTTCCACAATCGGAGTGGATCGTTGTGCGTAACACGCATGAACCGTTGATTGACGAAGAAACATTTGCGGCTGTCCAGCGTATCAGAGAGGAACGCCGAACAGCATATTTTGAGCGGCTGGGATGCCATGACAGCCTGGGTACAACTCCTAATATCTTCAGAGGGTTACTCTATTGTGCGGATTGCAAGCGGCCTCTGGTTCGATATAAGTCTGTAACAAACAATGGGAAAAACCTCTTTTATGTTTTCATCTGTCAATCTCATTCTGATAACCCAGCCGCCTGTCCCAAGAAATACATCCACGAATCAGAGATTGCGGAAGTTTTATGGGGGGCATTGCAACATGAGATTGCCCTTGCCGGGGACATGAAAAAGCTGGTGCGCCAATATCGCCGTTCTCCGGTAGCGACCAGTCAGAACAACAACATAGATCGAGAATTGTCAGCCGCACGTCAGGCCCTCGACCGGGCCAAAATGCTCCACGACAGCTTGTATCAGAATTACTTCGACCATCTGATGTCTGAGCAGGAGTATATGGAGATGAGGGCGCAGTATAAGGCCGATATAGAACAGGCTCAGGCTCGATTGAAAATGGCGGAGCTGCGGCGGCAGGAAAATCAGGCCCAGGCAGAGAAAAACCCTTGGTTGACTACCTTTGGGCAGTTCCAAGGGGAGGTAGAATTGACCGATGAGATGGCACACGCTTTAGTTGAGCGCGTGGAGATTGACGCAAAGAACCATATATCCATCTCTCTGCGATACCGGGACGAGTACCGCAACTTACTTCAACTCCTGCGGGTTGAGGGGGAGGCGGTGTCAGCATGACCACCGCAAAATATCTGCGTTTGTCCTCCGAAGATACTGACTTGAGGAACGGAATGAAACAGGAATCGAACAGTATCGGCAATCAGAGGAATTTGTTGGATGCGTTTATCAGCAGAACCCCGGAGCTGGCAGAAGGAACCGTAATAGAGTTTTGCGATGATGGATGGAGTGGAAAAAACTTTGACCGCCCTGCTGTTCAAGAGCTACTTGCCCAGGTAAAGCAGGGGATGATCCAGTGCATCGTTGTAAAAGACCTATCGCGTTTCGGGCGTGACTATTTCACCGTTGGTAACTACATTTCCCGTATTTTTCCTTTCTTGGGAATACGTTTTATTGCCATTAACGATGGGTTTGACAGCAACAATTCAAAAGATATTGACAGCCTGGAAACATCCTTTAAGACGATTTTGTATGACCTTTATAGCCGTGACTTGTCACGAAAAGTAAGGAAAGCAAGGCGCTTTCGTGCGGAGCGGGGGGAGTTTCTTGCCCCCTTCGCCCCCTTTGGCTTTGATAAAGACCCTGCTCAAAAAAATCATCTGGTCATTGATTTGCCAGCGGCGGAAATCGTGAGGCGCATCTTTCAAATGGCTGGAAACGGTCAGACCACGATGCAGATTGCGAGAATCCTAAATAACGAATCAGTCCCCACACCCATGCTCTACAAAAGGGCCGCAGGATGTTCCCGCACAATATGGCCGTGTGTCCATGAGGATAATTTCTGGACGTGCAATACGGTAAGTAAAATCCTTCGCGATGAACGCTATATCGGAAAGAACATTTACGGAAAACGGACACGGGATGTTATCGGCAGCACCCATACGGTGAAGGTCTGGCGCAAGGATTGGATTGTTGTAGCCGATACCCACACAGGGATCATAACCAAGGAAGAATTTGACCGCGCCCAAGATTCTATGAGAGTCTTTGCTGAACGTGAAGGGCAGCCTCTTTCTGCAGCCCGTGGCAAACTTCGGTGTGGCGTATGTGGACATTCCCTGGTGAAAAGCGTTGGGAAATCGAATTTCTTTTATTGCCGCACCCCTCTTGTATCAGACCTATTTGACTGTGCCGAGGTTCATATCCTGGAAAGTGATATAGAGGAAACGCTTTTGGAGGGGCTGCGGGTACAAACAGCATTTGCGGTGGAAATGAGCCACATATGGAAGGAGCGCCAACAAAAGGCAAAGAAAAATGTTGCCGCAACAGTCAAAACGCTTTCTGCCTTGAAAGAGGCCCACAGTAAGCAAACTCAAAAAATCAAATCCCTCTACGAATCCTTTTTTACAGGTGAGATTGGCAAGGCTGAATATTTGGCGATGAAAGCCACCGCCATAAAAGAACGTGACGCTATCGCCGCCCAAATTGCAGAGATGGAAGCCAGCCTTGAAAATTGGGGAACAGATGGAACCCTGCAAAACAGGTTTGTGGATAGCTTCAAACAATACGCAGAGGTTCAAGCTCTAACCGATGAGATAATCGGAGATGCTTTGGACACCGTATATATTCATCCAGGCGGGCGGCTTGAGATCATCTGGAACTACCAAGATGATTTTCAAAGATTGTTGCTGGATTTGAGCACGAATGAAAAGCAGGTTGAGAGGAGTTTGGAGAATGGATAATAAAAGAACGTGGATTTATTGCAGAACGGCTCGTCCTGATGCTCATGCACTGATGATGCAACAAAGGGCTTTAGAGGAGTACGCCCAAAAGAATGACCTTTGTGTTGTCGGGACCACGATTGAGCAAGCCAGCGGCTTCAACTATTGCCGCAGGGGGTTGAGCGAAGTCTTTGTTGCGGTGGAAGCTGGTAAGATCGACTCTCTGTTAGTATTGAAGCTCTCCTGCCTGGGTAGGGACACGGTTAAGACGGATGCTTGTCTGCATTGGCTGGAAGAACGACTTGTTGAAGTGATTTGCGCTGATGGTACAGTTCCGCAAACTACAACAGATATACTACTCAACTTAATGAGCGCAAGCGGTGTTTCGCCTCACTGAACAACTAATTTCCATGCCGATTGCTTGCTATAATCAGCACAAAAGGATAGGGAACGACATTTTCTCTGACAATTCCGAAAAAAATATCAAAAAACCCTTAGTCTGTGCTTGACAATGGCTGACGAGGGCATCTCCGGCACCTCCGCCGAGAAGCGCCCGGACTTCCAAAGGCTTCTCTCAGACTGCCGCAGGGGCCGGGTGGACAAGGTGCTGGTCAAATCCATCTCCCGCTTCGCCCGCAACGCCAAAGACTGCCTGGAAACCGTCCGGGAGCTGAAGTCCATCGGAGTGGGCGTGTGCTTCGAGGAGCAGCACATCGACACCTCCAACATGAGCGGAGAGCTTCTCACCTCTGTGTTCGCCGCCATTGCGCAAAAGGAGAGTCAGAATATCTCCGACAATATGCGGTGGAGCTACCAGCACCGGATGAAAAGCGGGACCTTCCTCCCTGCCGCAGTTCCCTTTGGGTATGTGATCCAGAATAAACGAATCGTGGTAGATGAGGAACGTGCCGGGATCGTCCGTCATATCTTTCAAAGCTACCTCGCTGGACAGAGCATGGAGCAGATCGCGGCGCGGCTCAACCGGGAAGAAGTCCCAGTGCGGCTGGGTGCAGAAACACGGAAATGGATGCACACTGCCATATCCTACATTCTGTCCAACGAGCGTTATATCGGAGACTCTCTCTGGCAGAAAACCTATGCCACCGATACCCTCCCGGCCCGCCAGGTCAGGAACCACGGGGAACGTAAGCAATACTACGCTGAAGGCACCCATCCGCCCATTATCGACCGGGAAACCTTCCAGGCCGTTCAGGCGCTGAAGAACAGACGGATCGAAAAGCGCGGCACTGTGCAGTGCCAGCAGTTTCCCCTGAAAGGGATGATATCCTGCGGCGTGTGCGGCACGCTGTACCGAAGAAAGGTCTGGAACGGCAAAATATTCTGGGTCTGCCGCAATCATGACCGGGGCCGGGACAACTGCCCCTCCGGGCGCATCCCAGAGGATGAGATCCACGCCGCCTTCCTGCGGCTGTACCACAAGCTCAGGCTTCATGGGGCGCCGATCCTCAAGCAGATGGTCGCGGACCTGCAATCCATCCGAGAACGACGGATGCTCTGGAGCCGGGATATTGTTGAGTTGAACAACAGAATAGCTGATCTCTCAGATCAGGATCGAATGCTGGCCGATATGAACCGATGCGGCCTTGTCGATCCTGATATTTTTATTGCCCAGAGCAATGAGCTTGCCCAGCAGCTTCGCGCCGCCAAGCAGAAAAAGGCCCGGCTCCTTGACGACGGAGACGATGATACCATCCCCAGGACCCAGGAGCTGATAGAAACGCTGGAAACACTGCCCGAATTTCTTCCTGCCTTCGACGGTGAAATATTTGCCGATCTGGTAGACAGAATCACGGCGGAGGAAACCGGTGCCCTGCGATTCCGGCTGAAAAACGATCTGGAGCTGACCGAAAACACAGAGAGGAGCGTGCGCTGATGGCAAATCGAATGCTGCCCTTCGGATACTGCATCCAAAACGGACTGATCCAGACTGCGGAGCCGGAGGCAAACGTTGTACGCACGATTTTCCAACGCTATGCTGAGGGACTGTCGTATGGCAGGCTGGCGGAGGAGCTCAATGGCCAAGGCATTCCCTATGCCTCCGGAAAACGCTGGAACAAACATATGGTTGCAAGGATACTTCGGGATGAGCGCTACATAGGCGGTCCCACATATCCCCAAATCGTTGCACCTGAGTGCTTCCGGCTGGCTAAAGCGGCAAAACCCGATGTGTCTGGAACCGCAGAGTGCGGGGAAATCACCGAGATCCGTAAGCTGGCCCGGTGCAGCCTCTGCCATGGCCCTATGCACCGGGAGCGAAAGAATTACTGGCGCTGTCCTCAGTGCATGGAATCTCCGGCCAGCATTAAGGACGCACACCTGGTTCAGTGTGTAAACGAACTGCTCCACAGGCTGTGCGAACAGCCTGATACCGCCGTCCCCTCCCCTGCCGCCGAAACGGAGAGCGGCACGGTCCAAACCGCTCAGGATGAATTTGAACAGGAACTGGACAAGCCGGAATTCGACGAGGCGGCAGCCACCGCAAAAGCCCTGGCCCTGGCTGCCGCTAAGTTCAACACCCTGGGCTCTGAGGACTATGAAACCATGCGGATACAATACATACTGGCCAACGCTGGGCAGCACGACAGCTTAGATGCCGGTCTGCTGCGTCAAATCACCGCCGCCATCCTGGTCTACCCCAGCGGAGCGGTCAGCATCAAACTGAAGAATGGACAAAGCATGGAGCATTCAAATGCATAAGGCCAGCTTGGCATTGTTGGTATCGCTTGGTTTCCCCGCCCCATTCTTGTTGGATATCGTGATAGCTTTCATCTCTAAAGGCTGGTATCGTTGTTGCCAGTACCCAGTTAAAATATCAAGTCAGGAGGAATCCACAATGATGGCTGCAACCCCAAAAGTGATCACCATCCCTGCCAATCCTGAGCTGGTCAGATCCAAGGCAGTCCAGCGGCAGCTCCGCGTAGCCGCCTACTGCCGCGTATCCACCGACAGTGAGGAGCAGCTCACCAGCTACGAAGCCCAGAAAAACTACTACACCGATAAGATCATGACCAATCCCAGCTGGACAATGGCTGGGATTTTTGCTGACGAGGGCATCACCGGCACCTCCGCCACCAAGCGGCCCGAATTCCTGCGCATGATCCGCAAATGCAGACAGAAGAAAATCGACCTGGTGCTGGTCAAGTCCATCTCCCGGTTCGCCCGGAATACGGTGGACTGCCTCAACTATATGCGCGCCCTGCGGGAGCTGGGCATCGCCATCATCTTCGAGGAGCAGAACATCAACACCCTGGAAAATGACAGTGAATTACTTATCACCATGCTGGGGGCCGTCGCCCAGGGCGAGAGCGAGTCTATCAGCGAGAACGTCAAATGGGGCATCCGTCAGGCCATGCGGGAAGGCAAAGCTGCCATCCAGTACAAACGGCTGTATGCCTACGAAAAGGGTGAGGACGGCAAGCCCCGCATCATCCCGGAGCAGGCCGAGGTGGTTCGCCGCATATACGACAGCTTCCTGGCCGGTCAAAGCCTGCGCATGATCAAGGATATGCTGGAGCGGGAAAGCATCCCCACCGTCAGCGGCGGTTCGGAGTGGTCCATTGCGGTGGTCCGGGGCATCCTCCAAAACGAAAAATACTGTGGGGATGTTCTCCAGCAGAAGACCTTCGTCAACGACTGCATCAGCCGCAAGCACATCCGCAACATGGGACAGCTCCCCATGTATCTGGTGCCCGACCACCATGAGGGCATCGTCAGCCGGGACACCTTCAACGCGGTACGGGCTGAGTTCGCCCGCCGCAGTGCTGGACGAGCTCCCAGCCAGAAAGCAGCACCCACTGGCCGCTCCTGCTACAGCGCCAAGTACGCCCTCACCGAGCGGCTGGTGTGCGGCGAGTGCGGCACCCTCTACCGCAGATGCGTATGGAGCAAACGGGGACAGAAAAAGGCTGTGTGGCGCTGTGCCAGCCGGATGGACTATGCCACAAAATACTGCCATGACTCCCCCACTCTGGATGAAAAGTCCCTTCAAGCCGCCATCCTCGCCGCTATCAACTCGGCCATGAGCCAAAAAGCGGTGCTGGTGGCACAGATCAAAGACGCCATGCACATGGAGCTGGCTCCCATCCCCGGCAGGTCCATGTGCATCTCAGACATCGATCAGCGGCTATCGGAACTGAACCGCCAGTTTCAGGAGCTATTCAACGCCTCCAAAGAGGATGGAGGATATCTGAAGCACACCGATGACTTCAAGCGCATCACGGAGGAAATGGCCGCGCTGAAAGAGCAAAAGGCCAACCTGCTGGAGCTGCAGAGAAATGATTCCGCCGCCAACCGGCGCATTCAGGATGCGGTAAATGTCCTGAACGCAGGTTCCGCTGATATTACAGAGTGGGACGAGGGCATCATCCGCCAGCTGGTGGATACGGTGAAGGTGCTGTCCGCTGACAGGATCAGGGTGTATCTGCGCGGCGGTATGGAAATTGAGCAGACGGTTGAGACAGGACGATAAAAACGGCAGGACAGAGAGAAACACTGGATGCTCCCGTGTTTCTCTCTGTCCTGTCCAAAAATGAGGCACAATGTGCCGGACAGGAGAGTATCCATATGTACCAACAGTTAGCTTTTGTATACGGGATAATACTTTCGCAATTAAATGACAATTTTCTTAAAATGTACTGGTAATTTTTATTTGCTGTGCTATAATGATGAGCAAGAGAAAGATAATATGCGATTATCTAAACGACCACAATGGGACTAATGGATAGGGGTTGGAATGATTTGACAAGTGCAACCAGTATTGAAAAATATTTTGAAGAAA
>CATJIF010000100.1 GCA_949740445.1 uncultured Peptostreptococcaceae bacterium
ATTTCCGGCGCAGGAAAAACCACCATCGGCCGGCGGCTGAAGGCGCACTTCGACCAGAAACACATAAAGAATTACCTGTTAGACGGCGACGAGGTCCGCGACCTGTTCGACCGGGATCTGGGCTATTCCGATGCCGAACGCGAAGCGAATATCAAGCGGATTATCCTGGGCGCCTACCTGTTAGACCGAAACGATATCGTGGGGATTGTCTGCAACATTTCGCCGCTGGAGCACCTGCGGGCCCTGGCGCGGCGCAAAATCGCAGGCTATAACGAAATCTATCTGAAAAAGGACTTGCAGATCAGCATGCAAAACGACGTAAAGGGAATGTACAGAGAAAACGTCGGAAAAACCCAGATCGTCGGGATCGACGCATCCTTCGATACACCGCAGCATCCCGACTTAACGCTGAACGTGGATCAAATGACAGAAGAAGAAACGTATCGCGCGGTACTGGACTATATCGCGCGGAACTATGGTTCGCAGTATGGCGAGAACGCAGGAGGAAACCATGAACATCGCAATCAATGAAGAAACCCTGCAGGATATCATTAACATCGAAACCGGACTGTTAGCACCACTCACCGGATTTATGGGCGAGGAGGACGTGCGCAGCGCGGTCAGCTGCTGCCGGCTGGCAGACGGGCAGGTGTTTCCGCTGCCGGTTACGCTGGACGTGCCACAAGAGCAATTTAATCGCATCGGGAAGAACCAGAGGCTGACGCTGACCTACGAAGGGCGTCCGGTGGCAGAGCTGACGGCAGAGAGCCGGTTTTTGCTTACGGAGGAAGACATAGCAGCGGTATTTTGCACCGCGGATGGCGCGCATCCCGGCGTGCGCAAGGAGCGGGAGCGTTCCGCCTGCCGGGTGGGCGGGCCTGTGCACCTTATCGACCGGTCGTACCTGACGGATGCCCTGAAGCCGGAAGAAACCCGGCGGGTCTTTGCCGAAAAGGGCTGGAAGACCGTGGTGGGCTTTCAGACGAGAAATCCCATTCACAGGGCGCACGAGCACATCCAGCGCATTGGCCTCGAGGTATGCGACGGATTGTTTATCAACCCCATCGTAGGATGGAAGAAAAAAGGGGACTTTACGCAGGAAGCAGTCATGGCCGCCTACAGCGCGATGAGCGATGCGTTTTATCCCAAGGGGCGGGTGCACATCGCGGGGCTGAAAACCCAGATGCGGTATGCCGGCCCGAGGGAAGCGGTGTTTCACGCGATCATCCGGCGCAATCTCGGCTGCACGCACTTTATCATCGGCAGGGATCACGCTGGTGTGGGCGGCTATTACGGCGCTTACGACGCGCACGCGCTGGCGCGGGAGCTTGCACCTGCGCTGGGCATTGAGCTGCTGCTGACGCGAGAACCTTATTACTGCAAAAAATGCGGGCAAATCGTAACGGATAAACACTGCGCGCACTACGATACCCACCGGGTGGAAATCAGCGGTACAATCATCCGCAAATATATCAGCGATGGGTATATCCCCGACGAAACGATGATGCGCAGAGAGGTGTTCCAGGCGATTCTCGGCTGCAACCAGATTTTTATTCAGTGAGAAGCAAAGCTTCCGATCAACAGGAGGTGCAGTATGAATTCAAAAGCCGCGCTGAAGACGCTGCGGGAGCTGGTCGATTCTGCCACCTACGAACGCATTACGGCCCAACTGGCAGGAACCACCGTATATTTTCCATCCAATGCGGAGTTTGCCGACAGAGAAGAGCGGAATTTGCAGATCAGAGACGACTTTTACAGCGGAAATTACGAGGTGGCGGACCTGGCTCGGAAATACGACCTGAGTATTTCCCGGATTTATAAAATCATACAATCGCAGTAGTTCTATATTGAAATTTTGTAATTTTCTTGGAGTATAGCTAAACATAGTAATAATCGCTTGATTTTGTATTTTTCGAATGCTACATTGATACAAAAGGAGGCGATGATATGACGTTACACACGTTATCAGAACATGAAATTTTCGCGACGTTCCTTGCGCTTGCACTGCTGCTGTCCGGAGCATATGTGTGTGGAAAGCTCATGGAAGCGATCAAAGCGCCGAAGGTGGTCGGCGAGATTATGGGCGGCATGCTCTTTGGCGGTACTTTTCTGTATCACTTTTTTCCGTCGTTGATAGAATCTGTGTTTCAATGCTATGCGGAAGAGGGCAAGGTATTAAATCTGTTTTATCAGCTGGGATTGGTGTTTCTGATGTTTTCTTCCGGATTTAATACCTGCATCGACATAGACCGAAAGAATATAAAAATCATCAGCTGCGTGTTTACCGGCGCAACGATTCTTCCCATGGCGGCAGCGATTCCTTTTGCGGGACTGTTTCAGGAGCACTTTATCGGTGAAACCGGCGGGCGGATTTCCTTTCTGCTGGTATTCATCATCGGCGTGGCGATTACCTCCATTCCGGTCATATCGAAAATCTTTTTCGATATGGGCGTGATGAACACAGCATTTACTAACACAGTGCTGACGGTTTCGACCTTTCAGGATTTGTGCCTGTGGATTCTGCTGAATGTGGCGACGCGGATGGCGACCACAGGACAGGTCAACCTGCCGGATATGCTGCTGGTAATCGCATTTACGCTGGGCATGTTCGTGGCAGCCAAGCTGATCGCCGACCACCTGCATCACGGCTACCGCGCAAAAATCAAAGCCACGGATTTCTACACGGTAAGCTTTGTAGCGCTGCTGCTGATTTCGGCGATTTTGCACCGCTTCGGCATCAATATCATGTATTCCGCATTTTTAACCGGCTACATCGTAAAGGCCGTATCCCAGAGCGACCCGGAAGCGGAAGGGCGGATGGAGGCAGTGGCGAACTTTTCCTTTTCGTTGTTTGTTCCCATTTACTTTGCACTTGTGGGGATTCAGCTGAACTTAATCCACAACGTTTCGCTGGGCCGGTTTGCGGTGTTTTTCGTAATTGCGTTCGGGTTGGAGGCCATAGGCACTGTCCTTATGCTGCTGTTTACCGATCTGAAAAAGCAGGTGATCGTAAACTTTGCCGTTACCATGAACGCCAGAGGCGGCCCTGGCATCGTGCTTGCAACCGTCGCGTATTCTTATCAAATAATCAGTGTGGAGTTTTTTACGGTGCTGATTCTCACCACAATGCTGTCCTCGCTGATTGCAGGCTACTGGCTGCGATACCAGCAGAAGAAAGACGACAGCATTTTTATGGAGCTGACAAAATAGCGGTCGAAAGAAACGGGG
>CATJIF010000101.1 GCA_949740445.1 uncultured Peptostreptococcaceae bacterium
ATTCCTCCTTTAAGAATGAAAACAGGAGAGGAGGTTTGTGAACTTGCAGTTCCGTCAAATTACCGTCCTCTCCTTTTTTACCGATAATTTGACATTATCCTCCGTTAGTGAGGCGCAGACCGATAATTTTTCTCTGGGATGGCAGTTTTGCAGGATAGAGCGCTGTTTTTTCGAGGTGGTGTGCAGGTAGATCTGCGTGGTAGAAATGGAGCTGTGCCCTAAAAAATCCTGTATGTATTTGATGTCGACCCCCTCCTCTAAGAGCAGGCTGGCAAAGGAATGGCGGAACATGTGAGGCGTAATCCGGTGGAGGATTTCGGCTTCGCTTGCATATTTGAGGATGAGATTGCGCACAGCCTGGGTGGAGAGCTGGCGGCGGAACTTCGAGACGAAGATGCAGCGCGTATCGAGGCAATACAACTGGCGCAGCTGCAAATAGCAGCGAAAGACGCGGATGACATCGTCGTTGCAGAGGTAAAGCGTGCGTTCCCGCCCGCCCTTGCCCCGTACGGTCAGCGAGAGCTGCTCTAGGTCCACATCGTCGAAGGTCAGGCTGCACAGCTCGCTGACGCGAAGGCCGCTGGCAAAGAGAATTTCCAGCACAGCGATATCGCGCAGCCACAGGAATTCGTTTGACCCCACGGCAAGCGGCTGCTTTCCGCAAAGAAGCCTGGGGAGATTGCGGAGAAGCTGCGGCGGCATGGCTTCGTATACGGTGCGCAGAAGCCTGTGGACTTCGTCCAGAGACATGGTGCGCGGCGGGCGCAGAGGTTCTTTCAGCTCCATGCGAAAGCGCAGAAATGGCGTTTGGGAAATGACCTCCTCGTATTCTAGATAATCGAAAAAAGAGCGAAGGCAGGCCATGCGCCGCTTTACGGTTTTTACGGCGCAGCGGCGGTTCAGATAGTTCATATATCTTTGAAGCAGCTGTTTATCTGCTTGCAAAGCGGAAAGCGCTTCCTGCCCGGAAAGGGCGAGAAATCGCTGGAAATCCTGCATGTCGAAGGTGTAGGCCCTCACGGTGGCAGCCGACAGGCGGCGCTGGTTCTGGCAGTGAGAGAGGAACGGCGCGATAAAATGCGACAGCGGAACGCTGTTTTTCAATGAAAATCCGTGCTTTGTAAGAATGCTGTGTTTCATGGTATGATACCCTCCTTTTGATAACTGCAACTCTTATCTTTAGTGAACTGCAAGTACATCAACTATACCCCCAATAGGCAAAGGTATCAAATTCATAAAAAATTTCTTACGATTTTGCGACAATTATCCTTTTGCTGGCTCGTTATAGTAAAATAGAGTTGCGTTTTCGATGACAGAATAGTATAATGAACGCGATAAACCGACCGGCGGGTCGGAAAACAAAAGCACAAGAGAAAGGGGAAGTGGAATGAAACGAACAATACCCGCATTGCTGGCTCTGTCCTTGACGCTTTCGACAGCGCCAGTCTTTGCAGCGGATGCCGCAGATCCGGCAGCAGCGCCAACGGCAGATGCAGCGCAGAGCATTGCGGCAGCGCAGACAGGGACGCAGGCAGACCCAGAGAAGGAACCTGGAAATCTGGAGACGGAGAACACCGGGAATGCGGAAGGCACAGAGGGCGCATCCGATCCTTCCGAGGCCAATAAGGTTGTGGATAAACAGGAAGGAATCGGCTACACGGTTTCCAATGCGACACAGAACTTTAGCGGCGAAGCCCAGAAGCTTTCGCTGGAAGATGCCATTACGCGCATGCAGACAGAAAGCGTAAAGGCGAAAACGGCGCAGACCAACAAGCAGGGCGACCAGAACAAGGCGGACGGCTACGGCGACAGCTACAGCAGCATTCGCGAAGCGCTGAAATACATGGATGGCATGTCGCTGGATATGCAGTACAGCTTGCAGGACAGCGTCAACGAAACGAACAAGCAAATCTTGTCGCTGCAGCGCAATTTCGCCAGGGATCACATCGAGACGAACTATCAGGCAGAGCTGAATGCCATCAAGCTGGATACCATCAAAACCTATTACGGGCTTTTGCAGGCCGAGGATAACCTGCGGATTCAGCGCGAAAACCTGCAGGTGCAGAAGAATATTCTGGACATGACGCAGAAGAAATTCCAGCAGGGCGTCGTTGCGCGGCTGGATCTTTTAACAGCGCAGAATGCTGTTGTGAAGGCAGAAAACGATGTGCTTTCGGCGAACAACATGGTTGCCCAGGCGAAGATGGGCGTCAATACGCTGCTGGAAAACCCGCTGATGCAGGAAATCCAGCTGACGACCAGCTACGAGCAGCTGCCTCTGCCAACGATTTCCTTAACGGATGCCATCAACAGCGCCATGAAAAACAGAAACGAGCTGACGTCTGTCGAGTTTGCCCTGAAGGTGCAGACCATTAACTATGCCAGCACCCGGGTGAGATACGGCACGCGTTCCACCCGCTATAAGGACGAGACTGTAAATATGATGCAGATTCAGCAGGCTTGTGATGCGATGCCGGGTACGATTGAAATGGATATCCGCACCCGCTATGCGGACATCCACGAAAAGTATGAAGCTGTAGCTGCGGCGAAACAGACGCTGGAATTTGCCCAGGAGGGCTACCGTATCGCTAATGTATCTTATAATGCTGGCGTCAACACAATTTCCGATGTGCAGGAGGCGCAGGTCGGTGTGCATTCCGCCAATTTAGGACTGTCTGCGGCCATCGCGGCCTACAACCAGGCCGTATACGAATTTGAAATCGCCATCGGCATCGGTACGGAGCGCATCAGCTTCTAAAGCGCATCAGCCATTAAGAGGCGAAAAGCATGCGGCGCGGTTTTGCACGATGGGGCCTGCCGTGCTGGTCGCGTGCCCTGAGGTCTCACGGCTGTTAAAACTTCATAAAAGAATCCCCGTCAGAGAGATGTGCAACATATGTGCAGTGGGCCTTCTGGCGGGGATGTTTTATTTTTTGCAATATTCGGTTTTGCAGAGGGCGGTCGCATTTGTCCTGGCAGCCTTTGTCCTGGCTACCTTTGCAGCAATGCTGGCTTTGGCGGATAGCGACGCTAAATCTGGTACAGGTTATTGTTGGAATATTCCGGTTCGCTGGTAACATCAATTCCCAGGTCGCGGAAGATGCTGTTGTCGATGTCGTTTAAGATGGCTGTGCAGTGCGCTGTACAGCCCGACAGGTTCGCCAGCATTTCTACGGCGATTTTAGCGATGGGATTTGTAGCCGCAGAGATGGTCAGAGCGCTGAGCACTTCCTCGCAGTTTAACGTGGCCCGCTCCTTTTTCAGGATATTGGTCTTGAGATTTTGCATCGCGGAGAGGATTTCCGGAGAAATCAGCGGCAGGTCATCCGGCAGGCCGGACAAGTGCTTGATGGCATTTAACAACGCCGCTGCGCCGGCCACCATGCGGCGGGAGCTGCGCCCGGTGATAATCGTGCCGTCGGGAAGCTTTAACGCCATGGCGATGACATTTTCATACTTGCGGTTTTGATTTCTCTTGCGCTCAGCGTAGTCGATGGCTGGCTGCACTACGTCGCGGTCAGTCACCTTCAGGTTCAGCTCATCCATCAGAAGCTTGGCGCGGGAGAGAGCTTCCTCGTCGGTAATGCCCTTTTTATAGCCGCAGCGCGCCAGAAGATAGCGGCGAATGATTTCCTGACAGGCGGCTTCACGCACGGCCTCGTCGTCGTAGATGGCGAATCCGGCGCGGTTGACGCCCATATCCGTGGGGGATTTATACTCCGATTCTTCGCCGGTGATCTTTTCGATGATGCGGCGCAGTACAGGAAACATCTCCAGATCGCGGTTGTAGTTGACTGCCAGCTGGTTGTAAGCCTCCAGGTGAAACGAGTCGATCATATTGACATCGCGCAGGTCGATGGTCGCCGCTTCGTAGGCGATGTTGACCGGATGCTTCAGCGGCAGGCTCCAGATGGGAAAGGTTTCGAACTTGGCATAGCGGGCCTTGCAGCCCCGCTTGTTTTCGTGGTATAGCTGGGAAAGGCAGGTGGACAGCTTTCCGGAGCCAGGGCCGGGGCCGTTGACCACGACCAGAGGCCGGGTAACCTCGATATACGGGTTGGCGCCGTAGCCCTCGTCGCTGACAATGACCTCTACATCGGTAGGATAGCCCTTAGTGTAGCCATGGGTATAAGTTCTGATGTTGCGGCGCTTCAGCTTGTTGATGAAGATATCCACCGACGGCTGGCCTTCATAGCGCGTAATGACAACGCTGTTGATGGACAGCTGATATTTGCGGAACATATCAATCAGCCGAAGAACTTCCAGATCGTAGGTGATGCCAAAATCCTGCCGGGTCTTATTGCGGGTAATGTCGCCGGCGTAAACGCAGATGATAATTTCAGCCTGGTTTTTCATTCGCTGTAGCAGTTTGATTTTCGCATTTTCGTCGAATCCGGGAAGCACGCGCATGGCGTGCTTGTCGTGCACCAGCTTGCCGCCGAATTCCAGATAGAGCCGCTGGCATTTCCGGCTGTTGATGCGCTCCAGAATATATCTGGACTGCTCTTCTATGTATTTTTCTGGGTCAAAACCTTGTTTCAATGTGTCCACCGCCTTTATTCCTCTGTACTTTTGTTGGTTGCCTTTGGCCGGGCGTTTGCAGCTGGCCAGAATCTTTACTGCTCTGTACGGTTGTCGTACACCTGAATATTATCTCCCATTCCCCCTGGCGGCAGCGGAAGCCTGCGCTTGTCGTATGCCTTGCCTCAGAAATTGTATCACACTTTCCGGCGGATTTCTACGGGGCTTTGGACTTTCTGAAATTTCATTTTTTACAGGGG
>CATJIF010000102.1 GCA_949740445.1 uncultured Peptostreptococcaceae bacterium
CAAGGCCTGCTATCCGCCATTTTCCTCTCATTTCAGTCTCCTTTGCTTCTCTCTGACTTCTTGTCTGTGTTTTTCTTCCCCTTCTCCCAAATACATCCGTTTACGCTATTATGCCATACTATCTGAGAAAAACCAAGCGACAGATTCCATTTGGAACTTGTATCCAGGCCATGATAAAACCGGCCGCGCCTTCATAGCACAGCCGGTTTTTTTACCTGCGTTTGTCTTTTTTATATTTGTCGTTTGCTACGACAGCTGCCCTGCCATCTTTTCGAAGAATGCGTCAATTTTTTGTTTGATCTCCGCAGGCTTCAGATATTTCAGCAGATACCCTTCGGCCTTTAATGCCATAACATTCTGTACGCTCTCTGGATCGCTTCTGCCGGTCAAAAAAATAACCGGAATGTTTGCAAATTCCTTTTCCGAGCGAAGCATTTCCAACGTCTGCCTGCCGTCGCAAATTGGCATTTCGTAGTCCAGCAAGATCAGGTCCGGCCGATTCAGAGTAATCGTCCGGATGGCAGCAATTCCGGATTCCACCAGCGCGATCTCGTAATCCTCCCCTAACAGGTTCTTCATTCCCTGCCGCACTGTCATGGAATCGTCCACCACAAGAATCTTCTTCTTCGGATTGATCTCTTCTTCCTTCTGCTGTTCCTCCCGCTTCATCAGATATTTTTCCACTTCTTCCATGGCGTTTTCCGCTCCGATGGGAGTCGCTATGCCACCTTCAAGCAACTGGGGAGCAATGGCACAATAAGCGAAATATCCTTCTCCCGTATCGAACAGCAGGCTGGCTTGCAACGTTTCCTTTTCGAATATCTTCTGAAACTGCTCGTAGGACAGCAAATTTTCTTCTTTTAGTTCATAGCCTTCCATCGAGGAAATATGCTCCATTACCCGGCCTACAAACTGCCGCGCTGTGTATCTGGCAGCGTGAATCAGCATGGAATCCAGTTTATTGGACTGGATGCCCATGATCTTGCCCACGGTATTGATCAACAGCTTTTCTTCAAAAACCATAATGATCTGCTGCCGCTTTTCGTCCTGGGGCGTTTTGTAGATCAGGCGGTAGTACACACCCCTTCCAAATTTTTCTCCACCGTAGGCATCGCTGATTATCTGCGATTCCAAATGGAACATATCAAAAACGAGCTGAATAATCAGCTTTTTCATCGCTGTAAGCTCTTCACCAGGCAGCAAATCTACCTTTTTTTTCTCATTCTTTCCCGTGATGGCAAGATCCTCTGTCAGCGTGTGTCCGATCAGCCAACCGGCACAGACACCCAGAAAATGCTCTACTGCCTCCTCCGAATACTGCGTCTGCTCCAACTCTTTTTCTAACGCCGGAAGGGTATTCTCCCGAAATCCTTTATGTATATTTTTGTGCTGCTCCAGATCTTTATAACCGATGGAGGCCATATAGTCTTCTTCTTCTCTAAAATGCTTTACTGTATGTCCCTTAAAAAACTTGATACCTTCCTGACATGCCCACTGCCCGTTATCATCTTCCTCTTTCATGTAAAAAATTTTATTGATGATCTTAAAAAGCCGCTGATGCTCCTTGTCGATCACATCGACACCGATATTGTATTCGTCCTGCCACATAAACTGAGTGTCCATTTAAAATCCTCCTTTACTGCATTCAGTTCTATACAGTCTATAGTTTTTATTCTACAACACTGTTCCATATATTGCAATATGTTCTATTTTTCTTATCGCTGTTCCTGCGTACACGAAGCCAGAAGCAAAAAACGGGGTCTGATCCCGTAATGCCCAAATTTGTCGTTACCATCTTTTTATCGGCAACCGCGTTTTGGCAAACTGTTAGACGGTTAAACCGGCAACTGTTTTCTTCTATCCTGCAATATTTTTACAAAAAGCAGAAGGCGGATGCCAGTGCTGTATGCTTTTGCACACTGCCGGCATCCGCCCGTATATTTTTCTTTGCTTGTTATGCTTCCACTCTCTGATAGATCCGGGTGTAAATCTGCACGCTCCAGGCCTTTCCATCGCGAACAAAGAAACGGCAGCGTCCCGCTACTTTTCCATCGCCGTCGATGAGCTGAAACCACGTCTGCCCGCAGAATAAAAGCGAATATTGCTTTCCCTCTTTCTCCATCATTAAGCGGCCATCTTTGGCTTCTACCTTTGCCACCACAGGCATTCCCTCGTGGCAGATAAAGCTGCCCTCCAGCATTTCCGGCTCGCTGAATTCTCGGCCGACAGAATGCAGCCAGTACTGATCGCTTTCTACCGGGCGGCCCATAACGGTATTTGTCAGCATCCACATCAGATCGGCGACATCGCAATCGCCCTGGTTGCACAGAACCGCAAAGCCGTAATTTTCTCCCTTCAGCAGGGCGCCTTCAGAGGACACGCCATGCAGGCCGCCGGAGTGCTCGCAAAGCACGTGGCCATCCAGCGTTCTCTTGTTCAGGCCCAGGCAGTAGAAAGCTTTTTCCTGCTCAGGGAATCCTGCTCCGATCATCAGCTCTATGGCCTTTTCCGGAATCAGCTGCACGCCATCCAGCTTGCCGCCGTTGGACAGGCACTGATAGTAGCGCGCCATGTCGTGAGCTGTCGATTTTACACAGGCACAGGCCCGGAACGGCGGAAGGATCGACCACTGGCCGTCTACGGTCTGCTTGCCTTCTTCATCCTCAAATAGCATCGTTATATTTCCGTCGGCTCCCAAAACCGCAGCGCGGCTTCCGTCCTCGTCCAGCGTGGTGCGCGTCATGCCCAGGGGCTTAAACACGCGCTGGTCCAGAAATTCCTCCAGCGTAATACCTGCTGCCTTATCCACAACATAGCACAGAATGGCATAGCCCTCGTTAGAATAGCTCATATATTCTCCGGAAGCACCCAGCGTAGGATAGTGGCCTTCCGCAATGTAGTCGATGATCTGTTCGATGGTATTCATCGCATTAGGCGCTGTTTTCTGCAGGTCCTTTGCCCACTGTGTCTGACGGCCCGGCGTATTGACAGCGATAGACCATTCCAAAGTCTCCATCGGCGGAATCCCTGCGGTGTGCATCGCCAGATCGCGTACTGTAACACTGTCCTGCGGATTTCCGGGCACGCGGAAAGCCGGAAGATACTTGGAAACTGGATCGTCAAGCGACATCTTTCCTTCTGCTGCCAAAATAGCACAACTGAGAGCTGCCATGGATTTGCTCATAGATGCAATGCCGAAAATCGTATTTGCGTCGGGCGCAATCGTACGCTTTTCATCGCGGACTCCGTAGCCCTGCTCAAAGATCGGTCCTTCAGGACCGCGAATCGCTACAGCTACACCCGCTAATTTTTTTTCTTCTACCCTGCGCCGCAGAGCCTCGTCCAATGTTTTTAAGTCCATTGCCACCAAATTACCTCTCTTTCATGTTTCCTTTCGCATCGCGGAATCGCAGCCGAACATCCGGACATTTCCCGCTTCTTTTTATTATAAAGCAACAATCGTGCCATGCCAATACCTATTGCAGTTTCAATTTCACAAAAGAAAAAGAAGTAACTTTTTCCGAAAATCAGGATTAAAATTCCTGTTTTCTGGAAAATTTTGAGTTTTTCTGCCGGCCAGATATATAGTTTAGCCGTTATTTATAGTCGTTTCTTCCAGGTATCCCACTGATATACAGCACTTCGTTTTGTTACTGTCTGACTTACAAATGGCAGCCGGAAGAGGTCTTTGCCGGTGGCGGTCAGCCGAATCCAGACTGCTGGCGACTCGCCGCTCACACCGCAGTTTTCGATGCCATCATAGCCTTTAGCATCGTCGAAAATTTTCATTTCATAGTTCACCTTCGTCCCCATAAGTTCCGGCAGCCGGCGTTCTACATCGGCTGCAGCAAAGGCCGCGTATTCCTCGGCGGCTCGGCTGTCGATTACTAAAAAGCCTTTTCCGTACTGTGCCTCGTCCTGGCACAAGGCAGCTCCGGCGGCAGCCTCTTCGGCTGCCGCCTTCAGCACGACTTGCAGCTTTTCATATCGGTCCATATCCGAGTCGAAGGCCAAAAAGCTGACATTGATTAAAAGAATCCCCAAAAATACGATTAGAATTTTCATTTCTATCCCCCTGCGTTCTTGCGCTCCCCTTTTGTTCTCTTTTTATTTTACAATGTTTCAGGCCTTCGCTCTATGGCAGCCGCTCGCTGACCGCATAGCCCTTCAATGTATACGTGCCCCGGTTTTCTTCTTCCCGGATTCCAAACAGGCGCCGTCCAGCCATCAGCTGCCGGATGGGAACGGTTACTTCATAGTAAATCATCCCTCTGCGCCGCCCGTTGGGGTCAAAGCCTGCTCCCGACTGTACCCGGTACTGTACGGTTCGCGTCGCATCCATTGCAATGTCAGCCTCCGGAATTTGAAACGCCTGGGCGATTCCCCGCTTCAGGCGGGCTTCAATTTCGCGGGTAAAGCACCCTTCCTGCCGCGCCTCCTCCCTCGCCGTATACACCAGCTCCTGAAATTGCGATATATTGTAAGCGTTTTTCTGATCCAGCGTAAACTGCAGAAGAAATACCAGCATCAGCGGTAAAACGGCGCTCAGCACGATCAGCTGCTTCATAGTTTTATCCCTCCTTTACGGTTCTGCCGTCCGCAGTGCAATTTCCTCCTGCCACAGCTGGCGCACAGAGGAGTTGATACTCCCCTCCTGAGGTCCAGCAACCAGGCCGAACAGATATACGCCCAACACGACAGTAGCCGCCATCACGATCAGCTGTTTCATTGCCCTTCTCCTCTCCTACGCGCCCCAAACACCATTTGCCGCTTTCTCTTCTTTCTCCATGCAGAGAACTTTGCTCCACTGCGCCGCTGTAAGAATATCCCCGTCGGAAATTCTCTGAGATGTCCGGATTACGTCGTCTAAAATCTGTCGGTTGGCTGCCTTTGTAATCGTCTCCGCCGAACCCTTAAACTGCAAGACCATACCTGCAATCGCGACACCGAGCACCACCATAGCTACCAATACAATCACTTGCTTCATATAAAATACCCCTTTCTTTAGCCCGCTTCTCTGTAAGCGCGGCCTTCACTTCAATACTGTAACGGATGCTTTATCCCATCACCGTCAGCAGGGCATCCCGCTGGTCGATGAAATAGGCTACGTAAATAAAATTGATTAAAATCAACATGACATTCATAATTACGGGAAAATAAATCAGGTCGCTTATCATTTCATCCCGCTTCTTCTGCCTGGTTTGCCGCGTCTGCTCAATGGCCTTTTGATGGGAAATCAGCGTTTCCATCAAAAGGGACGGCGATAGTCTTTCCCACTGCAGCAGCAACCTTCCGTAATCCGCAGCCACCGGGCTTTGCAACGTCTGCGTCAGCAAGTGCAGCGCCGCTTCACTGTCGCCCAAGCGCAGGTAATTGGCCATGCCGTAATATACGTCGCTTAACAACCGTCCCGCTGAAGCCAGCTCCGACAACAAAAGCTCCGTACTCATGCGCTCTCCTCTGCCCATGGCCGCAGCATTGCGCAGATAGCTGATTCCCTGCGCAATTTCCTTTTCCATGCGCTCTTCCTTCTGCCTCTGCATAAATTGCTTCCAAGGGGCTGCAAGCCTCCTGCTCGCCGGGACTGCGGCATCTCTTGCCCATGCCCAGGCCTTTCCCTCCTGCGCCCACTTCAGAAGCATCTCCTGCGCGCGCCTGTGAAGTCTGGAAGGCTCTCTGATCGTCAGCAGTCCATAGCCAGTCAACAGCAACGTCAGGCAGGCGCCGTAAATCAATAGTTGTATCTGCATCGCCTCTCCTCTCTATCAGCGTTTTATTCCCGGATTAAAAATCCAGCTTCTGGTTGCCGACCACTTCTAATACTGCCAAATTCAAAGCGAACAAGAAGATGCTGGCCAGCAGCAGAAACAATCCCTCCGGCGTTCCTATCTGGTTTGCTAAAAATCGGGAAAATGGTAGTTCTAGGTAGTAAAGCGACAGCCAGATAGTAGCGCCATAAAGCAGGGGAACCAGAAAAACCGTAATGCGAGCGGATTCGCTGTTCATGCGCTTGCGCTCTTCCATCGAGGCTTGCGCCTGGCGCATCTGCACCAGGATATCCTCAAGTCCCAGGGCAATGGAAACGCCCTTTTCCGCGCTGAGCCTTATGCTGCTGCTGAGCATATAGCTCCAGTTCGTACCGATGGAATAGGCAAATATATCGGATGCCTGCTTCATTTCTGCAGCGCTTCCCGTATTGCGCAAAACTAACAGCAGGCGAAACAACTGCTTCTGGCAGACGCGGCAATCCCGAAGCTGCGGAATCGCGCGTTCCAGCGCTTCGCAGATATTATCGCCGGAAATCCGATACTGGCGCAAAAGCTCCGATGTTACCTTTTCTCCTTCCATGCTTCCCTTTTTCCTCTGCAGCTCCAGCCGCAGCCGCAGCAGGCAATAGGGCATCGAGGCCGCCATACCGCCGATACTGACAGCAGTCAATCCACCGAAAGTACGCAGGCTTGCTACCAAAACGGAAAAGAAGATAGCTGCTGTCCACAGGCAAAACATCTGTGCGCTGCACGGATGCTTCATCGAGGCCTGAAGCACCATGTGAAGATGACTCTGCAAGCGGCTTTTATCCACGTGGTTTTTTCGCGCTGCATGGTAACGTCCGCGCAGAATTGCCTGTCGGCACACCACTGCCCAGCTGTCCCAGAAAAGCAGCAGCAATCCGCCGGCCGCCATGACATACCACAGGCCGCAAAGCAGTGCAGAAAGCACCAGTCTGCCGTTAAATCCGCCCATATGCCGCCTCCGTTTCTGCAAACGCGCCCTGCAAGGCCACATGCTCTGAATGTCCATGCGTCTTTGCCGGGCTGTCGACGCTCTCCTCCATTGGGAAGGTTTCCGCCAACCGCCGCAGCTGCTCCTGCATCCGTTTCAGGCTGTCTCTTCCTTCTTCCAACCCCAGCTGCTCCTTGTCTTTGCCCAGTCTATACCGCCAGCGCCAGCTGTCGCTTTTGTAGTCATACAGGCAGACCGGTTCTACATAGACATCTCCCCGGTCCGGAGTCAGCCCCATTTCGTAGATGCCCCGCAGCCGTTTCTGGCTCTTATCCGTAAGCTGCACAAAGTGGAAGATATAGTCGAAGCTCTCCGCTACCTTCAGTCGCGTAGCACCCCATTGGCCTCCCTCGGTCTTTACAATTTCCGATGCGATTTCCCCCGGAAGGTCCAGCGGGTTTCTGGTGTGGAAGGTCATCTTCATGCGCTTGGTTCCCTTCGAAGCAATTCGAACTGCCGTATCCAGCGCTTTGCCATCTCTGGCCTCGGCCAGAATAAAGTAGTCGGCATCGCTGCGCAACAGGTTTTTGGAAATCGTTGTCATGCGGTCGTTATCTGCCAGAAGCTGCACAATGGGTGCCTGCGGCATCAGCATATGCAGCGGGATTTCCGGATCGGTTTCTAAAATTACGCCCTCCAGCGCCGGGTTTTCGTACTGCTGCCACGTGGCTAAAAATGTGGTTTTCGATGTCCGCACCGCTCCAGTGCACACAATGCTGTAGCCGATATCCACCATGGCGGCAAACAGGGGAATCGCCGCTTCAGGTATCGTATGGCGCCGGGCCTGTTCCTCAAAGGAATAATTGGGAATGATGTAGCGCCGGAATATGATGACATCTTGCCCTTTTTTCGTCATCGCCCCTTTGAATATGGTAATGCGCGTTCCATCCAGCAGATATACCTCGTGAAATTCCCTGTCGAGGCGTTCTTCCGGCGTCAGCAGTAAAAATGCCCGGATTAACTGGTCCTTGCGGTCGGCGGAAATCCTCTGGGGCATCAGCTCCATCCGGCCCTGATGAAGGAAATAAATTCTATCGCCGATGATCTTTGCTGAGCTGCTCTGCGCAAACTTCTCCGAAAACCACTGGGCCATTCCGGCCATGCCCCAGTTTTCGTGGTAGATTCCGTCGATGAGATCGCTGTGCCAAGGCGGTACTTCTACATCTTCCCACGGATGCTCCTCTACCATTTCGCGGATTTTTTCTTTGTAAAACTCCACTTCCTGCTGGCATCCCACGATGGCTTTTTTCTGAATTTCCATGGCGGACTGCATATTTCCTTCCTGTTGATATTTCTGGAAAAATGCTTCTTTTACCTGTCGGCATACTTCGGAAAAGTCCATCCGGCTTCTTACCGGCCCTCCGTAAATGCTTGCTTCCTCTTCTACTCCATCCTGCAAATTCAGATAATCGTCTAAATAAAACCTCTCCATCGTTTCCACCTCTTTTCTTCCGGATAATTGATTCCCACGCGCTCCGCTATGCGGCTGCAAATTTCGCAGATTCCCTGACGGAAGCGTTCATCTTTGTATTGTAGCAGCGATTTTTTCTCGCCGTCTGCGCGCAGCCCATAGGGCGAATCGGAGACCAGCAAAATGCGATCCGGCGAAACCTCCAGCCGTTCCGCCAGGTATTCCTTCGTATAGACGGCTTCCGGCAGGTAGCGGTTGATGATGAGAAGATCGAACTGCTGGCCCAGGCGCTGGTAAATGCCTCGGCAACACTCCCACTGGCTCAGCACAGTCTCCTGCTGCGTCAGCACCAGGCAGCGCAGGTCCGCCTCCTGCAAGGCTCCTATGGCAAGGCCATTGTCCACCTCGCTTCCGCTGTCTGCTACGATAAACGATACTTCTTTTCGCAGCTGACAGATTAGATACTGTGAAAGCTTCGGATGATAGCGCCTCTGCTGCTCCGGGTGAAAAATTCCGCGCATATTGTACAGCCTTTCCTGTACACGACAGTCCCGCAGCAATTCCTGAGTGTTTAAGAGCTGTTGTTCCAGATAGCTGCGCATCCCTTCCACACTCTGCCCGGAAAAAGCGGTGTATTCTCCACCCCTGCGCCCGTGCAGGGTAACAAGCATGGCAGATTCCTGCGACAGCTGTTCGGCCAGCTGTTCTGCGATACACTGCGCCAGCATGGTCGCTCCCGTTTTGTGATCGCCACCGTGAAGGGCGATGCAAATTCCCTGTTTCACTGTGTTTCCACCTCTGTTTCTTCCGATACTTTTTCCTGCATAGCCGGAGAATTACTGCTCATATCCGCGGCAACTGACGAGCCCTCGCCCTGAAGCAAAAGCAGGCCGCCATCGACAAGCGCCGCTTCCCTTATGATCTGGTATTGTGAAAGTTCCGCTATGATCTCTACATGGTTGATCGGCGCGCTGCCATCGGTTCTATCCAGCAGCTTTCGGTCGTCGATCCCCTCGAGGCTGTAAACCTCCTGCTCCTGTTCGTTCTTTACAAAGGCTATAGTATAGGTGCCAAGACTTCCGTAATCCGAAAGCCGATACAGCGTAATCCGATCTCCCTTTCTCAGCGAACTGCTGCGCATGGCGATCCACTCCTGCGGAATAACGAATGTCGTCTGCTGCTCTTTTACCAGCTCCTCTTCGTCGGCAATATCGGCGATGCTGATCTGCTGGTTGAGCGACAACCTTCCAAGCGTATAGTGTCCGCTCAGCTCGTTTATACGGCCGGCTGTCAGAGCGCCCTCTACAACGCAATCTCTGGGAACTTTCAGCAGCTGAACATCCTCCGCCTGCAGCAGATGTCCTGCCTGTAAGGTTTTTCCGGCTGCGACGACCTCGGTCAGAAGCAGGGCATCGCGTCCCCACCCCTCCCAGACGATCATCGCAGCAATCGAAATAAGCATTAGTGCCGCTCCTGTAAACGCTTTCCATTGTCTCAATTTGTTTCCCCTTTCTTTTGAATATTATACTTTATTTTCCATCTATCGACTAATCTTATTATTGCAAAATTTCCTTTTCCTGTCAACTATATTTTGAAATTTTTTACATTTTTATTTTTTTAATCCACTTAGATTGCCTTTCTGCCGACAGCGCACATCGACTCTTGCATTACGCCTATGCTGTATCTGCATTGTATCTGCGTTATCTGTGTTACATTTGCCGTAACAGCCCCTCAGGCCGCTTGCTTCCCTTTCTCGAGCCGCTGTAATGGCAGTCGCGCAGAGGCAACCAAAAAATAAAAAACCCAAACCGCTGCTTTGCTGCCTCTTTACGGCAACAGCGGTTCGGGTTTTTCCTACATTTTATTTTTAATTGGGTTCTTTTTAATCGGCAGGCGCCTATCGCGTAAACGCGCCCTGACGATCCAAAGCGATATGTGCCCTTTCTACACCATCAGGTTGCACACCGCATTGGAAAATTCTACAGGGTCGTCGATGGCCATGCCTTCGATGAGCAACGCCTGATTGTACAGCAGCTGTGCATAGGCTTTGACTTTATCCTTATCTTCCTGGTAGGCTTTCTGCAGCGCAGCCAGAATCGGATGAGATGCGTTCAGCTCCAAAATCTTATCCGCCTTGATGGAATCGTCGGCATTGGGCATGGAGGCCAGCACCTTCTCCATTTCCAGCGACAAGTCGCTTCCGCTGGCAATGCATACCGGATGGGATTTTAAGCGCGTGGACAGGCGAACCTCCGTCACCTTTCCGGAAAGAGCTTCCTTCATCAGCTCCAGAAGCTCTTTATTGTCTTCTGCCTGCTTTTTCGCTGCTTCCTTTTCTTCTTCGGTTTGCTGGATCTCCAAATCCTCGTCAGAAGCTGATTTGAACTCCTTTTCCTCGTAGTTCATCATCATTTTAAGGGCGAATTCATCTACGTTATCTGTCAGATACAGAATTTCGTAACCTTTATCCTTTAAAAGCTCGATCTGCGGCAGCTTGTCGATGCGCTCTATGGTCTCGCCGCAGGCGTAATAGATATTCTTCTGATCCGGGCGCATCCTTGCCACATACTCAGAAAGCGTCGTCAGCTTTTTCTCCGAAGAGGAATGGAACATCAGAAGGTCCTTTAACAGCTCCTTTTTCATTCCATAGCCCTCATACACGCCGTACTTCAGCTGCAGGCCAAAGGCTTTGTAAAATTCCTCGTACTTTTCTCTGTCGTTTTTCTGCATGGACAGAAGCTCGCTCTGAATTTTCTTTTCAATGCGGCTGGCAATGGCCTTCAGCTGGCGGTCGTGCTGCAGCATTTCGCGGGAGATGTTCAGGCTCAGATCCTGCGAATCTACCAGACCTCTGACGAAACTGAAGCAATCCGGCAGCAGATCTGCGCACTTGTCCATAATCATAACGCCAGAGGAATACAGCTGCAGTCCCTTCTCATAATCTTTGCTGTAATAATTATAAGGGGCCTGCGCCGGAACGTACAGCAGTGCCGTATAGCTGACTACGCCCTCCACGCTGGTGTGGATTACCTTCAGCGGGTCTTTAAAATCGTAGAATTTCTCTTTATAGAAATTGTTGTAATCCTCTGTTGAAAGCTCGCTCTTGCTCTTTTTCCACAGCGGAACCATGCTGTTGAGCGTTTCCAGCTCCTGATAGGTTTCGTATTCTGTCTCGGCATCCTCCGGCGCATCCGCAGGCTTTTCCTTGGCGCGGCTCTTTTCTACCATCATGTGGATCGGATAGCGGATGTAATCGGAATAGCGCTTAATCAGGCCACGGATGCGGTATTCCTCCAAGAACTCGTCGTATTTTTCTTCATCGGCGTTGCTTTTAATCGTCAGTATGATTTCCGTACCGTGACTGTCCTTTACCCCCTCAGAAATCGTATAGCCGTCGGCGCCTTCCGATTCCCACTGCCATGCCTGCTCTTCGCCAAAGGCTCTGCTGATGACAGTTACCTTATCGGCGACCATAAATGCGGAATAGAAACCTACGCCAAACTGGCCGATGATATCAATATCTGAATTTGCCGTACCGCCTGCAATCTCGGCCTCTTTATCTTCGACCTCCTTGTCCGCAGAGCCATCTTCTTTAGCTGCCTCCGGTTTTGCCGCTCCCATCTGTTCGTTTTTAAACGCCAGCGAACCACTGCGCGCGATGGTCCCCAGATTGGATTCCAGCTCGTCCTTTGTCATGCCGATGCCGTTGTCGGAAATGCTCAGCGTGCGAGTCTCTTTGTCCGTTTTGATAAAAATCTCAAAATCCTCTCTGGAAAGGCCGGTGTTGTCGCTGGACAGCGATTTGTAATACAGCTTGTCGATAGCATCGCTGGCATTGGAAATCAGCTCTCTCAGAAATATCTCCTTGTGCGTATAAATCGAGTGAATCATCAAATCCAGCAAGCGCTTGGATTCTGCTTTGAATTGCTTTTTCGCCATAGTGCGGTTTTCCCTCCATTTTCTTTTCGTTTTGTTATCTGAACGCGTGCGCCGCACATCTACTGCAGGACAGTTTGGCGCACACCCCTTCTGGCATGTACAGCATTGCCATAAAGCGACCGACTGTTGGTTCTTTCTTCGCCTTGCCGGCAATTTTCTATTGTTCGCGTTGCTGATAGCTTTTGCTATTTACGCGGTGGATGCCTTCCACCATTCACCATTCACCATTCATTTTGCCAGCGCCTTCTTGTTAGCACTCTTCTCTGATGAGTGCTAACAAAGTTATCATATACCACCCTGCGGCAAAAAGCAATGGGTATTTTTCAGGAAATGCCCAAATTTTTCAGCCCTCGTATATCTAATCCTTTCTCAAGAAATTCTACAATGCACTTGGCACAGCGAATGCGCGGGGCGGCGGCTTCAGATTTTGAAAGCTGATGACAGCAAAAACAGCAAGAGAGAAGGTTTGCAAAAACCTTCTCTCTTGCAGCAACCGTCCAACACCGGCCCCTGATTTTTGAAAAGGGCGTGAAGCCTGCCGCTATGCTGCTGCACCTGCGCTAAAGCCAGCGCCAGCCACGTTTTTGCTGCAAGCTATGACGCTGCTGTAACCGTTGGCGTTACGACCTGCGGTTTCTCGGTTGCGGACGAGGAGGACGGGGTGGGCGAGGCGGCGGGCAGGGCACGCAGTCGTCGAACGAGTCGCAGGGATCGTAGGCCGGCTGGCTGCATCCGCAGTCGCAGTCACAATCGCAGCCACAACCGCAATCGTCGTCCTCATCGTCTGTATCGGGGTTATATTTTTCCTGCGTCTGCTTGGGATACAGCGACGGAAATTCCTCGCAGGCGATGTTTGTTACTGCATCCAACTGTACAAATCCTGTGGAAAGTACGCACAGCTGCACCGGAACCAGCAGTTTCTTTTCGCAACTGATACATAAAGCGATGATCAGATTGGCTTTAATCGTTCCATCGGAACAGACGGTCAAGTCTCTTCCCATATTGTTGGTTGCCAGCCGCGTTTCGCAGGCCGGATTGCAGAACTCCGTAAATCGGGGAAGATGGGCCGTATTCACCGACGAGGGCATGCACAGTTCGAAGAAGTTAGTCAGCGTCATGGGCGCTGCCTGCTGCGCGATATTCACCTTGCTGCAGACCGTAAACGGAACCTCGTGGTCGTAGCGATCGCAGAGCAGCAGATCAATATATACCTGTACATCGCCAGTAACGGCAATGCTCTGCGTTCCGAACAGCGGCGTTCCCTTCCCCTGTTCGTCGCACTCTGTGGTATCTGCGTAAATCAGTTTTTCGGAATAAGTACCATCCGGGCCTACTACCACAATATCGTCGCCATTGGCGTTCTGTACGAAGGTGGCTCCGGAAATCGTCGTGTTGATATTCAGCTTTAGATTGCAGGGATCGTTGGTATTCTGCGGATTGAAAAACTTTTTGCAGCGAATGTCAACAATTCTCTTCAGCCTGTGGCCCCTGGGAATTGCCGGAGAAAACGTCTGGTTTCCGACGGTCTTAATCCCCTGCAGGTGAAAAAGAACGGCGTCGTATACCTTCTGCACATAGATGGGCTCCGAAACCACGTTATTCAGGTTTCCGTCAAACTCACACATGTCGTTTGCGTTGCAGCAATTCTGAAAGAGGTCCGGCGAGAAGCGTCCACCGAAACAACTCATAATTAGTTACCTCCTTTACCGGTCATCAAGTATTTCATTTCAAAATCAGTATATGTCAACCGACTTCATGTGTTACAAAATCCTTTCCGACGGCCTATGCTGCAAGGTTTCTTCTATTTTATATCCCTAGCAATCGAGGGTATTATCCCCTGTGAATTTCTTCTGCACGTTCTGCATGATCCCTGTTTTATAACAGATTCCGTGCAGGCTTTCTTTTCCGGTTTATTGCACTGCATCCACATCGTCTGCGCTTTCGCACGTTTCTAAATCCTTTGGCTCTTTGGGCATGACGATGATCTGCAGCCTCCGCGGCAACACACTGATCTCTAAAGGAAACGGCCCCGCCGTCTCTCCATCTACGTCTACGCCGATATTCTCATCGGTGTCGATTCGGATGTGCGAGGTTTGAAAATAGATTACATTTTTATTCTCCCTGTGCTGTCCTGCCAGAATGCTGAATACCAGCGGCAGGAAATCCTTGGGCGGCGTTTCCTTAAACAGCAGCACATCCAGCTTTCCGTCGTCCACCTCGGCCGGCGCTGCCAGCTGTTTGAAGCTGCCTGCGGATTTGCCGTTCATCACCAGCGCAAAGTACACCGATTCTTCTCCGGAAAATTCCTCGCTCTCAAAGCGCATTTTTACTCCGTGCAGATTGGGCAGTTCGATCATACCCTGTAAATAGTATGCCAGCACTCCCAGCGTGTTCTTTAAGTTTGGATCGGTCCGCTGCGACAGATCGACCAGGCATCCCATAGCCGCTACATTGACAAAATTCTTGCCGTTGATTATGCCTACATCCGCATAGAGTACGCGGTCGCTCAGCGCGATTTCAGTCATGGCCTCCATCTCGTGAGGAATGCGAAAATAATAGGCAAAATCGTTGGCCGTACCCGCCGGAAAGATCGCCAGCGGAATATTAACGCCGTTTTTTACGATAGCGTTGACCACTAAATTGATCGTTCCATCCCCACCGGCAGCAATGATCCGCTCCACGCCGGAGGCCGCTGCTTCGGCTATGATCCCGTCGAGCAGCCCCGGATCGCCCGCCCGCAGCGGGACTAAAATATAGCCGCGATCCTGAAACTTTTCTACAATAAAATCCAGATGATTTTTGAACATGCCGTTGCCCGCCTTGGGATTATAAATCAACAGCGCTTTCTTCATGTTCTCTCCTCCACCCTTCCCGGATTGCACCGATCAAATACAAAGAACCAGCAACGACCACGATCTCGCCGCGCCCGGATGCCTCCTTTGCCAGCATAAGCGCCTCGCGCCAGGAAGGCAGCTGCAGGCAGTCTGTGCAAAGCGCTGCTTGTACGGCGCAGGCAAGCTCTGTGGCCGGCAGCTTTCGCGGGTTCTCCGGCTCTGTCGCCGCTATCGTCAGATTTGATTCTGCCGCCAAAACGCGCAGCTCTTGCAGCATATCGCTGACAGGTTTATCTTTTAAAACTCCAAGGATTAGCAGTATGCGTTTTTTGCGGAAATGCTCGCACAATGCAGCGCACAGCGCCTGCATGCCGTCCGGGTTGTGCGCGCCGTCCAAAATGACCGGCGGATTCTTTCTGACCAGCTCTAACCGGCCCGGCTGACGTGCACTCCGCATGCCGTCTCTGATCTGCTTTCTGGAAATTTCCACCGGCCTGCCGCTGCAAGCGTGCCCGCGGCGCAGAAGCTCCAGCGCCGTCAGTGCGCACAGGGAATTTTCCACCTGATGCATTCCTGCCATCCCTAACTCTATTGTATCATAAGTATAACCCAAAACGTCGGAGGTATAGCTGTAACCGGCAATTTTTTTCTTCAGCGCCGACGGCTGGCCCGCGCAGGCCGGCTTTACGGTTCCGAGCACGTCGAACACCTCTGCACCCTTTTTCTGCGCTTCGCAGCAGATTACCCGCGCTGCCGCCCGGTCCTTTACAGCGAAGATCAGGGGGGCTCCGGATTTGCAGATCCCTGCCTTTTCCCAGGCAATTTCCTCCAGCGTATTGCCCAGAATTGCCGTATGATCTCTGGAGATCGAGGTGATGATTGCAAGCTCCGGCGAAGAGATGACGTTGGTCGAATCGAACCTGCCGCCAAGCCCTGTCTCCAATACCACAAATTCCGCTTTCTGCCGTGCGAAATATAAAAAGGCGACAGCGGTAATGATGTCGAATTCCGTCGGCTCCTCCTGCCCTGCCTGCCTCATTTGTGCTGCCGCCTCAAATACATCTTGCGCCGTCTGTACCAGTTCCGCCTGCGGGATTTCCGCCCCGCAAAGCTGTATGCGCTCTGTAAAGCGCTCAATATAGGGCGATGTATACAGTCCGCAGCAATACCCGACCTGCGAAAGCGCGCTGTAGAGATACCGGCAGACAGAGCCCTTGCCGTTAGTTCCCGCCACGTGGATGATGCGAAGAGAATTCTGGGGGTTTCCCAGAATTCTCATCAGTTCCGTCATGCGCAGCAGTCCCGGCTGTTTTCCAAAGGAGCGGAAACTGTGAAACTGCCGCAGTGTTTCTTCATAGGTCATATGCACATTCCCCTGCATCGCTATTTTGCAGCCTTCGCTTCTACAACGGTCAGGCGCTGGCAGACTTTTTCCAGCATATCCTTGTACTTTTGCAGCTTTTCTCTCTCCGCGCCGACTACGTTTTCGGGCGCCTTGCTTACAAAACTCTCATTTTGCAGCTTGCCCTCTGTTCTTTTGACTTCGCCTTCCAGCCGCGCCTTTTCCTTTTGCAAGCGCTCATATTCGGCTTTATAATCCAGCAGGTCGTCCAGCGGAATGTAAATTTCTACGTGATTCATCACTGCCGACATGACTTCGTCGGGCACCTGCTGCTTGCTTTCTGCAAAGCAAATCTCCTGGATGTTGGCCATGTTTTTCAGGTACTGCTGTCCGCTCTGCAGCGCCTGCGCTTCTTTTCCGGAAGCCAGGATGATCGCGTGCAGCTTTTTTGAGGGTGCCGCATCCGCTTCTGCGCGGATATTCCGAATCGCCCGGATGGCTTCCATGGCGGTGTTCAGCTTTTCCTCCTCTTCTGCAAAGCGCAGCGTTTCTCTGAACACTGGCCAGCTTTCCTTCATTAAAAAGCCCTGGCCCTCTCCTTTGGGAAGGAAGCTCCAGATTTCTTCGGTAATAAACGGCATGAACGGATGCAGCAGCTTCAGCATATCTTTCAACGCCAGCACCAAAACGCAGCGGCAGATCTTTTTGTCCTCTTCGTCCTGACCGTAGAGCCGCACCTTTACCAGCTCGATATACCAGTCGCAGAATTCGTTCCAGATCAGCTCGTATATTTTCTGCGCTGCCAGCGACAGCTCGAATTTATCCAGGTTGGCGGTAATTTCTGCCGTCGCGCTGTTGATGGTAGAAAGAATCCACTTGTCCTCATCCTTCAGCGCAAGGGCCTCCGCCCCCTGGCCGGCATCTGCCATCGCTTTGAAATTGCCTTCTTCGTCCTGCAAATTCATAATGACAAAGCGCGAAGCGTTCCACAGCTTGTTGGCAAAGTTGCGCGCTGATTCCAGCTTATCCATCTTAAAGCGCATGTCGTTTCCGGCGGTGATTCCCGAAAGCAGCATAAACCGCAGCGCATCTGCGCCATATTGGTCGATGACCTCCAGCGGGTCGATGCCGTTTCCGAGGGATTTGCTCATCTTGCGGCCTTCGGCGTCCCTTACCAGTCCGTGAACATATACGTACTTAAATGGAGATTCTCCCATTTCCTCCAGGCCCGATACCACCATGCGCACAACCCAGAAGAAGATGATATCGTAGCCGGTAACCAGCACATCGGTGGGATAGAAGTAATTCAAATCCTCTGTCTTTTCCGGCCAGCCCAGCGTGGAAAACGGCCACAGCGCAGAGCTGAACCACGTATCCAAAACGTCTTCATCCTGGTGGAAATGCGTCTTTGCGCACTTGGGGCAGATCTTCGGCGCTTCGGCGGCCACTACGATTTCCCCACAGCTGTCGCAGTAGTATGCGGGAATGCGGTGGCCCCACCACAGCTGGCGGGAAATGCACCAGTCGCGGATATCCTCCAGCCAGTTCAGATAGATTTTTTCGAACCGGTCCGGCACGTGAATCAGATTTCCTTTTTTCGCCGCTTCGATGGCCGGCTTTGCCAGCGCTTCCATGGCGACAAACCACTGGTCGGAAATCATGGGCTCGATAACGCTGTGGCAGCGGTAGCATTCGCCGGTCGGAATGACCTTTTCCTCAATTTTTACCAGATAGCCGGCAGCTTCCAGGTCAGAAACCCAGGCCTTGCGGCATTCGTAGCGATCCATGCCCTCATAGATTCCGGCCAGCTGATTCATCGTGGCATCATCGTTGATGCAGCTCAGTTGCTCTAACTGGTGGCGCTGTCCCACCTCAAAGTCGTTGGGGTCGTGAGACGGCGTAATCTTTACGGCGCCTGTCCCCTTCTCCGGGTCGGGGTAGGAATCGGCGATTACGGGAATTTCCCGCCCGACGATAGGCAGGATGACTTTCTTTCCTACCATATCTTTATAGCGCTCATCGTCGGGATGCACGGCGATAGCTACGTCGCCGAACATGGTTTCCGGACGGGAGGTAGCGACGACGATGCCCTCTCCGCCATCAGCTCCCGGATAGCGGAAATACCAGTATTTCCCGTTTTTATCTACGTGCTCTACTTCGGCATCGGAAAGCGATGTGCCGCAGACCGGACACCAGTTGATAATGCGGTGCCCTTTGTAAATCAGCCCTTTATTGTACAGGCGGATAAAGTGTTCCACGACGGCTTTGTTACAGCCGTCGTCCATGGTAAAGCGTTCGCGCTCCCAGTCGCAGGAGCTTCCTAATTTCCGCACCTGCTTTTCGATTCGGCCTCCAAACTCCTCTTTCCAGGCCCAGGCCCGCTTCATAAATTCGTCGCGGCCGATTTCTTCCTTGCTCTTTCCCTCTTCCTGCCGGAGCTTTTCTACGACTTTAACCTCTGTTGCAATGCTGGCGTGATCGGTTCCTGGCAACCAAAGGGCGCTGTAGCCCTGCATCCGCTTCCAGCGCGTCAGCACATCCTGCAGCGTCTGGTCCAACGCATGCCCCATGTGCAGCTGTCCTGTAATATTGGGCGGCGGCATCATAATTGTAAAGGGCTTTTTCGTCTCATCGCGTTCCGCATGAAATGCGCCGCTGCTTTCCCATGACTGATAAATGCGATCCTCAAATGCCTTTGGATCGTATGTCTTTGCTAAATTCTTTTCCATACACAATTCTTCCCTTCTCTTCTGTATAAAAAAACCGTCCTGAAAGGCCAAGCCTTAAAGGACGGATGATCTATTCCGCGGTACCACCTTTATTCCCCCGAAGGCATTTCTTCGCACAAGTTCTGCTATTTGCACAACCGGCCCGGACCTCTTCGAAGGCACTCATTTGCTGCTGCGCTCCCGGACAACCTTCATCGACAGGGACCGGTAAAACCTTTCAGCCATGGATTTTTTCTCTTCTCCCGGTGTATTCCGACTACTCCTTCCGTTCGTCGCGCTATTTATTTTTTCTGGTTTCAGAACGATTGCCCTCTGCAATTTTTTGATATCCTGCAGAGGATACTCTTATTGTACCGAAAAATCCGCCGCTGTCAACCCTGTTTTGCATCTCAGCCCTGCAGTTTTATTTTTCGACAAACGGTCTAACTGCTGCTTTTTTCGGCTGCCTTGGCCGCAAAATATTTGACGAGAAAGGTTTTGCGGTGAAGGGGGCAGGCTCCTTTTGCATCTATCCCTGCGTAGTGAAGCTTCGTTCCGTAGCCCTTATTTTTTTCGAAGCCGTAATCGGGATATGCCTTTGCGTATTCTATCATCATTTTATCTCTCGTTACCTTTGCTACGATAGAGGCAGCTGCAATCGACACGCTGCTGGCATCTCCCTTGATAATGCTGGTTTGAGGAATGTCCACGCGAGATAGCCTCAGCGCATCAATCAGCACATGGTCCGGGCGAACAGAAAGTCCCCGTACCGCTTGCTCCATGGCCTCCTTTGTCGCTTCCAGAATATTGATTTCGTCGATGCGCTTCTGGTCTGCCATTCCGATGGAATAGCTGACCGCTTTTTTGCAGATGAGCTTAAAAAGCTCTTCTCTCTTTTTTTCGGACAGCTTTTTCGAGTCGTCCACTCCCAAGACGTCGAAATCCCCGGGGAGGATTACGGCAGCTGCAACCACTGGCCCTGCAAGCGGTCCGCGCCCGACCTCGTCCACTCCGGCGATGTACCTTATCCCCTTTCCGTATAGCTCCTCTTCGTAGCGCTTCATTTCTTTCAGCTGAAGCTGCTGTTTTTCCGTTCTCTCCTGCTTTGTCATCTGTGTTCTGCGCTTCCTTTCCGCATTTCTGCATCGACGTCTTTTCCACTGGCGAGAGTGTACACGCTTTTGCCAGCGGAAGGCGTATGTACAGTCTATCAAAAACAGACACAAAAGTAAACCATGCACCGGGCCTACCCTGCAAAGCCCGAAGTAGTACTGCTTATGCCCGCATGCGACAGGCACAGGCAATAATGGGATCGTAAAGCTCCGTTAAGCGATGCTCTGTAATGAAATCCACCGCATCCATTACATTGCCTGGATGGATCAGTTCCCATTGGATTAACCGATTGAGCGCTGTTTTCGTTCTCATGTGCAGGACAGACTGCACAAAAGCATTTTGCTTTATTGGGCACGAAGCGGAAGCAGGGGCTTTCTGTCCCTGTGTTATCTTATATAATGTCGATAGCTGCTGGTTTTGGAACAACTGCCAATGTAAATCGCAGTCGATTTGTTCCGGATGGATTGACAACCGCAGCGGTGATGCTGCCAGCATTTCCGCAAAGGCCCGGTCCTCTCTGTCATACAACGGCAGACACTCAATACAATCCGTTACATCACAGCCTTCCCTTTCCGTATTCCACTCTTCCTCGCAGATGCGCAAAAGCCGCTCACTTCGGTGCGTTAATGCCAGAACTACAAGCCGCTTTTTTTCTTGGACGGTAAAGGGGCGCGACAATTTTTTCTTCAATATCCAAAAGCAGTTCCATATATCGCTCTCGCTTTCGCTGTGCAGGCCAAGCCGTGATGCATTCCAGTCCAAAGTATCCGCATCGCTTAACAGAACCGCATTTGCAGATTCTAAGATAAAGTGGCGAAAGTCCCCCTGCTGCAGCTTCCTCATCATTTTGGGAAAATATTTTTTTAGAAGCGATACCCTCTGCATATCCTGCGTCAGGCAGATCTGCCAGCCCCAGCTTTCGGCAGGCTGGTCGTGCCCCTGCTGAAAAAAGAACTCCGCCGCTGCATGGTCCTTGCAGAGTACCGCCAACCGCCACGGTTCTGATATTTCCTCAAAAACAATGTGCCCATCTGCCCATATCGGCAAAGCGGCATTGCCCTGCAACGATTCTCCAGTAGCTTCTGTCAGCAAATCCCCTCTGCTTTTCAACGCTTCGGCCATATTTATTCTGCCAAAGCCAGCACACAGTCCCATAAAAGTAGTACATATGCGATACTTTCCGATGGAAAACATCTGCGGCTGCCTGCTTTTATGCAAGAATGGAAGCAGATCGCAAAACGCCACGTCATCTCCGGAGGCAACGATTTGTTCCAGTAAACTTCTTTTCTGCTTTCGCAAGCGCAGCGCAGGGTCGGCTCCACATCGCAACAACGTCAGCAGCGCTTCTCGCTGCCTCGTTTCGTAGGCATATTGCAGCTCTGAAATTTCCTGAAAGCAGTTTTTTTCTATCAGGGCCGCCTGCTCTGCTTTTTCTCCGACTACGGCAAGCGATGCCTGTCCTGCAAATATCCTTTCGATTTCACCACATTCATTCTGTCGGATCGCACGTTTTAAAAGTGCACGTTCCCTTCTGCTGAAAGATGTAAAATGTCTGTTATTCACATGATTCACCCCCTGTTCCTTATCCATCAAGAATCAAATGCCTTTGTAAAAGATACTCATCAAACGTTTGACTTGTTATAGAAAATGGTTTATAATTAAAATAATGTAAAATTTTACATTATTTTATCTGCATATAATCTATACCTGCTTAAGATAAAAGATTGGAGCCTTTTCCATGAAACAGCCAAGTAACCTTACAAAGAGAGCAAAAGACCCTCTGCAATCCGAACCCTTACTTTTGCTTCCGCGCATTGTCACCTGCTTAAAAAGCTTTTCCGCAGAAGAGTATTTTAAAATTTCTGATTTGCTTGGCCGCCTGAAGCGACGCTATGGAACCCACTTTATCTCTCGAGACACACTATTTAAAATCCTGTCGGTTTTAGAAGATGAAACTTCAAAGGAGTATTCTGTCTTTGATTTCCGCCTGGAACGATACATTCGAAGGGAGGGCAGGTATCTTTTGCTGGAGGAATTTCAGGAAGCTGTCGATGCGACGAAAACCAATGAGGATAACAGCAAGGACCAGCTTCCGGGCGTTATCTATTACTATCGCATATTTCCCGATGTTTCTCTTGCTGAAATCAAATTGCTGACCGATGCGATCAGCTCCTTTACGCTTTTAACTATGGAGCAGACCCATCTGCTTTTAAAAGATCTGAACCGGCTGGGAAACGACCCTCAGCATCGCCTCATTACCAATGTAAAGGATGACGGCTATCCCTATAAGCTGAACGATCATCAGCGGGCCGCCGATATTATCCAAAGCATTGACCTCGTTATGCAAGCGCTTCGCATACAGTGCTGCATCGCCTTCGATTATTATCGTTATACCGTTGAATTCCCCTCGGCAGAGTCCTGCAGGCTGTCCTTTCAAAAGCGCAGTTCTCACCAGCTCCACCCGGCGTTTTTCGTCTGGTCGAATGGACACTATTATCTGGTCGGAAAATCCATTGGACGGGAATGTGGAGAGCTGATCGTTTTTCGCGTTGACCGCATACGGAACATGTCGCTTCTCTCCGAGATTCCTTCCATTGAATTTAATGAAAATCCCGCCAAGTACCGCGATGAAAATCCGGTCATGTACGGCGGCTCTAAAGAAGAAATCGTTCTCTGCCTTCACACAAAACGTCTAAACAATGCGGTAGACGCCTTTGGAACAAACTTCTTTTTATATCCCTGCCATGCCGACATACCCGGTTCTGAAGATACCGGAAGCTGGGTAGAGCTTCGCTTTGCCGCCAATCCGAAGGGGGTTTTGCTGTGGGCCGCGCAATACTGCACCGAATGCCGCATTTTAAAACCCTCCTGGTTGGCAGATGCTGTGCAAGCCAGGCTTTGTGCAGGATTATCCCTTTATAAAACAACTGCTGATTAACCGCCGATCCTTGTGCATCTGTTACTTTTTGAAATTTTTCTGCCCTTTTATGCCTCCGCATTCCGCTTGTTCTCCAACGCTGCCACCGTAATCCAATCGGGAATCTCCGGGCAGCAGTGCACACTTTCTTCCGAAAGAACAAACACGGTCTCGTATGATGGCGGCGTTTGCGGAAATTCACCAAAGCCGTCAGAAAAGTACAGCAGCCCTCCGAACGCGCTGTCCCCGCTTTCTGATTTTAGTTGTTCCACGCGCTGAAACACTGGAAGAAATGAAGTTCCGCCACCGCCCCGCCTCCGAAATTCCAAAATATAACTGTCAAATTCCGCCCTGGTCCGAAATGTTCTTTCCTCTTGTATGCAGCTATCGCATTGTATAACATAAAGGACAAACCGGCCCTGCTGCCATTCCCGCAGACTGTCTACCGCAAGCTGTGTCTGCGTTAAAAACTGCTCTGCCATCTTCTTATCACAGGAAGCAGAAGTATCAATAGCGATGGCGATCATTTTTACTCGTTCTTCTTCCCTGCCTTCGTCATACTCGATCAAAGGCAAATCGCCGTATAACTGCAGCCCTGTCATATACCATGCCAGATTCAGGCAGTCCATGTCCATATGCATCGTTTCTTCTATTCTTTTGAATTTCTTCCATATGGATTCGTAGGATACATACGCCCTGTCTGCAGCGCTTTGCAACAGCCTTATCCTGTCTTCAGCCTTCGCTTTGGGCAGATCTCCGGCCAGTCTTTTATTATCCTCTTGCACCTGTAGCATCCCCTGTTTCCAGAGCTCTTCTATAAAAATATTTGTCTCTGTTTTTCGTTTTTTTGTATTCTTCCACAGTTTGTGATCATCGCCCAGAATGTCTCTGGAAGCGCGCAATACCTGTTCTTTCAGAGAGCTATCTCTTTGGCATTGCAGGTACAGCCACTTTGCACCAATGTACGCTTCCTGCTGCAACATTGCGTTATTTTGTCCGTGATGAATATTTACGCCCGCATACTGTCTGCCGCCGGGCAGACGGTTTATCAGATGAAATACACAAATATCGCAGACGGCATCGTAGATAAAATCCTCGCTTTTGTCTTCCCGGCAGATATGATGCAGCATGCAATGCCCAAGCGAGTGCAGCATCAGCTGTGACAGTCGTTCGAAGTCGTTTAGATATAGCGATATTACATCTGTTGCATTGTAAAACAAACACGATCCGTCGGTCCCCATAATCGAAATTTTTTCTGCCGGCTGCAAGCGCAAGAGATAAAACAATGGCTCTAAATGCGGCCAGTGCATAAGAATTTCCTGTCGCACATACCTTAAGATATCTTCGGCAATATCTCTTTTTTCATTTGCGGTCCTTTTCTGTTCTCTGCCCCGATCTGCCTCTTGTATCAGCTGCATAACTGTGCCTCCTGTATTCGCTTTGTCAGCTTTGCCTTTGACAGCTGTCCAAATATGGATTTTTTATATTTCAGGTACACGGAATTTGCGCCGTCTGCCATCAGGCGCACCGCGGCTTCGCTGAAGCTCAGCTCGTTCAGCAGCATTTCCAGTTCGCTGCCAGTTCCAAATACCTGACTGATAAAATCCAGCACATTCGTTATTTCTCTGTTTTTCTGTTGCCGCAACAATTCGCAGGCTTCCGTTGTGGTGCAGAGCCTCTCTTTTATCTGAGCAATGCTTGCCTCATCGGCCCCGCCGCAGAAAGCAGGCACATTTTCGGGCAAACTGCCACTTATCTGATTGCACTCCTTTACCGCTGCTGCATATTCTGCGATCTCGCTTCGCAACCGTTCAGCAAGCAGCAGCGAAAACGCACATCTGGCATCAAAGGCCAGCTTTGCGCAGCGTTGTTTCAGCTCAGAAGAAGCCTGCCCATTCAGGAGCTCATCGAGCTCCTGCGGCTGCACCACCTGGGAAAATACCCGATAGCTGCACATAAAACTGCGGCAGATCTCCTCGCTACCCAAATATTGTGCAATCAGGTGCAAATCGACCCCGATCATCTGCTCTTCGCACAAAATCAGCATCTGCGACAGCTCTTCCCATCCCCTGGCCGTAACCATCTGCGCCGGAAAACCGTGCTTCGAATAGAGGCAGAAATGCTTTGGGTTCTGTGAAAGATACGCCCGGATTGCCGGATGGATGCCCTGTTTTGCGGCGTAATCCTTCCAGATTTCAAAGGAAGGTTCGATGGAAATATATCGAATCCGGTCGCGTATGGCCATATCCAGCTCCTTTGCCGACCGATTATATTCCGGAGGATTGCCCGCCAGTACAATAATCCAGCCAGCCGGCAGCTGATGCGGGCCGAAGCGTTTATTCTGTAAAAATTCCAGCATTAACGGCGCTATGCTCTCCGAAGCGCAGTTAAATTCATCCAAAAACAAAACACCTTCCTCGCGCCCGGAATCTTCCATTGCCTGATACACCTCTGCAATAATTTCGCTCATCGTATATTTCGTTACATGGCACACCCGGCCGCCAAATTCCCCGGTCGAAAGCCGGGGAAGTCCCGTAATACTCTGCCTCGTATGGTGCGTAATCGTATAGGACAGAAACGACACACCCATTTCTGCCGCCGCCTGCCTGACAATATCGGTCTTGCCGATCCCTGCCGGCCCAATCAGTGCAACCGGCCGTTGGCGGTTGACCGGAATGCGGTATGCCCCGCCGCTGCCCTTCAGCAAATACAAGTAAATCGTCTGCTTGATGCAGTCCTTCGCTTCTTTAATATTCATTGTGTTCTCCTTCCAAGCAATGCGCTTTCCTGTAAAGCCACTATAGCACAAGACCCTCCGCCAAACTTCGGAGGTTGAAGGGAAACACAAAAAATGATATGATTTTTATATCTGGCGGTTGCCAGACACAGCGCAGGCAGAGCCTGGCGCAGTCGATACATCAACGATGGGGAATTAAGAGAGAACCGCATGGAACAGCTTAAAATCATCGGTTATTACATATGCGAAACCGTCGATCTGCCGCAATACCTTGCAGGCATCAGCACACAGCTGCTTTCTGTCAGCAACTGCCTTGGAGAACTGCATCCGAAATGGGAATGTTTATTTGACGAACGTCATAAAGGTAAAACATCAGAATATCAGAAACGATTACAGCTCGGAGATGAACAGTACAGAGCGCTCGTAAAAACAGCACGCGGCCTTTTTCAGCAGGGAAAGCTCAGCATTGACTGCCGGTTTCTACAAAAATCAGATGCGCAGCATTTTTATAAACAATTCTGTCCGGCAGTCGCCTGCCGCATCGTAAGCGTTTCCACAACGCCCATATATTTTAAGCTCTTAGCCGAAGAACTAAAACGAAGCGGCAATTTGGAAATGCTCAGCGGCCGGCCGGACAACAGCGCACCTCTGGGATGCGACATCCTCGGATGGGACATCCCAGGTTTTCATTCCTTTTTATGCAATTCGCTGCATCAATGCCTGCCAAAAGCCGAATTCAACGAGGTTGGACTGCTTAAAAACGATTTCAGCGAGGTCGCTGCTTTCGCCCGCCGGATCGAAGGCATGGGAGAACCAGTTGCATGGATTCCGTGCAAAATTGGAGAAGCGTAAGCTCCCATGTTCGACCCTGTGTTTTCTTCTATCAGTTCAACGTAATGCGGAAATGCTTCAGCACTTTATTGTGCGTAGTTCCGTCGTTCATCAGATACGCTACCGCAGGCACGCTGGTCATGCCCCTTTCCCAGTAGCCATCTTCTACGCAAACCGTCCTAAGCCATTTGACGCCTAAAAAGCACTCTCTTTGCGCATCCAGCTCGGCCTTTGCCGCCTCGTCGATCCATCGGCAGTCCAATACAGGCTTTGTTGCGCCGTCCTCTTCTACCAGAAAATCGCTGGACAGCACCGCCGGCGATGCGCAGATGCCCACGCCCACGAATCCCCTGCCCTGAATATGGCAAAATACAAAGTCTCCCACGTGAACGTTTGTCAGCTTATTGGCGCCAAGTGTTGCGGCTGCGGCAGATACAAAGCCCTTTGCCCGGGCATCTTCCCAGCTGCGGCCATTGCTGTATTCCACAGTAAATCTGCGGCCGCTTCCGCTCTGAATGGTGAGTGCCAGGTCGTCATCCCAGTCCCCGGCCAGCGTTCGGATGGTTTCCGGGTTCCAGATGGCTTTTGCCAGCTTGATGTACATCTGCGCCCGTTCCCGGATGGCTTCCTTATCAAACTGGATATCGTGGGGACGAAAGCCGAATTCATCCTGCAACGCAAGAAATTGCGGATTGTTTACATAAGCGTTGGAATTGAGCGCCTGCGCCAGAATATTATCGCTCAGATAATGCACGACCTTTTCCGCATATGGCATATCCTGATAGCTTCTGTTATGGTCTAAGGTAAGGAGCATCAGGTTGCCTATCTTCTGCCTGCTATTGCGAAAATCTTCCTCATCGTTAAACAGGGCCTTGTAAGTCTCGTAGTCATCTGCAAGGATGTGCTCAACATCGTAGGAGATCCGCGGATTCCGGTCGATGTAGGCTGCAAACTGCGAAGCGTACCCCATGCGGAGGTTTACATAATCCGTAAACCGCGCCAGCATGTGTAGCATATACCGGTCGGTAAAGCGATTCAGCACAAAATCCGCAATGGCATCGAATTTCTCCGGCATCCTCTGCAGCGCTGCGGTCAGCCGAATGCCCACGGTTTTCACATCCTGATTGCGAATCTGGCACATTATCCGAAACAATAAGGTCTTATTTGTGTTCCAGTTGATCTTTTTATAATTAAAAATCCTGGCAGATGCAAAGACATCAATAAACGTCGCTATCATCTTTATCTTCTGATCCACAACTTCCGGCGGATCGTCTACGCAGACTGCCGCCATGACCAGATAATTCTGATATGTAATGTTTCTGTGGGTATTGTAAAACACAGCTTCGTAGCCTTTGGTAATCGTCTGCGAATACTCCCTGATCCTGAGATACAGATGCATCATCTGCGACATTTCTACCGTTACCATCTCTTTATATTGCCGGGGCTGTGTCAGCTGCATCTTCGTGCGAGCGTTTTTCCTTACCCAGGTGTGAAACTTCTCGCCAAGAAGCTCGAAGTCCTGATCTTCGGCGCCTCGTTTCGTATCGCGGATGGTTTTTGCATACTTGGCCCGAAGCCAGGCTGAAATAAAATCCACATCTTCCGACCTTACTGCGCCGCTGCTCTCCCCGTCGAAGGTACGTTTGATTCTGTCGATATTCTGCTGCCACACCTGATTTACAGCATCCCGGCTGCCTTCATCCACTTGCTGAATCATAAATGCCTTGAGCATTTCCGCGCTGTTTAAGCTGAGGCCGCGGTCGTTCATGGTGAGGAATATGGTGTGCGCCTCGTCCTCTGAAGGCGTGTCAATCTCTAAAAACAGCACTTTTCCCTTCAGCCAGTAAATGAAATAAGGCAATGCCTCTCCCTTCAGCTCATCGGGAAACAGCTCTTCGATATCCGCATATCGCTGCATGAGATTTTTATTGCTCTCGCCGAGAGGCACATAGGCTCTGTTCTGATGCCAGAGTGCTTCCATGCAGCTGTTGCGCTCGGCAACGTCGATATTAAATGCCATGGTGCCGAAATCGTCTCTATAGATCAGGCTTTTGAAATCAATGGGAAGAGTAGGAACCCCTTCCGTCTGATTCTGCAAATTCTGTAAATACATCAGAAGAAGCGTCAGAGATGTCAGCCTTTGCTGGCCATCGACGATCTTTCGGGTGGTGCCGCCAGTGCAGATGATGCTTCCCATGTAATAATAGCCGTAATTCTGCACCTCTCTGGTCGAGACATGGTGCTCCGGATCATAGTACTTCTGAAAGGTGTCGTAAAAGTCCATGAGCATCTGCTCGATCTGCCTGCGGCCCCAGCGGTATTCTCGCTGATAGTAATCCACTTCGAACCGTCCCCGGGTTAATACCACCTCGAGGGTATCTGTTTTATCAATTTTTTTCATGGTCCAGCGTTCCTTTCCAGCGATTATGTTCTCTCTCCATATAGTGAAGGCTCTTCCGCTGCCATACCGAAATCCTTCTCCGAGTAAAAATCGTATTCCTCAACTTTGTGCCCCGGTTCTTCCATATCAGCATTATCCGTCCACAACTCACACTGCGTCATTACCGTCTGAATCGCATCGTCCATCCCCTCCGGCGGATAGCGGTGCTTTTTCAGCAGCCTTTTTATCATCATCCGCATTCTGGCTCTAGCAGAATCCCGCTTCTGCCAGTCGATGGTACAATTTTTGCGCAATGTATCTGCCATCTCTTTTGTAATAGCAATCAATTCTTCATTTTTGTAAAAATCCTTGATCGCCTGCGGCTTTGTCAGCGCATCGTAAAACGCCAGTTCATCCGCGGTCAATCCAAGCTGATCTCCTTCTTGCTTTGCCGCCGCAATCTGCTTTGCCAGGTTCAGCAGTTCTTCGATCACCTGCTCGTTTGTCAACATTCCGTTCAGATAACGATTCATCACCTTCTGAATTATCTCGCTGAATTTCTCGGATTTTACCACATTTGTGCGCCTGTATATCTGCACCTGCTCGGCAATCAGCTTTTTTAAAAGCTCTACTGCAAGGTTTTTCTCTTTCATTTTGGCGATTTCTTCGAGGAAGTTCGGATCGAAAATTGAAAATTCTTCCGCTACATCCGAGAACAGGTTGATTACACCGTCACTTTTTATGCTCTGCTTCAAAAGCGCGCTGATCCGCGCGTTCATTTCCGGCAGGGAAATTTTCTTTCCCTCTCCCTGATTCATCAGGCGCATAACAAGCACGCGCACCGATTCAAAAAATGCGGCCTCTATGCGAAGCGTTGCTTCCACCAACGACGAACAGAGCGAAAGAGCCTGGTGGAGCAGCAGCGACTCTTTCAGGAAATCTTCACGTTTTCTTTTTCTATCTACCGCAACAATAAAGTTGACGGCTCCACTGATGGCCTTTGCGCGCTCTAAGTCAGTTCCGGTCGTAAATCTGGAATAATCGTAACCGTGGAACACATCGCGGCAGATAGAGAGTTTTTCTAAAAACTTCGGATACGCTACCTTCGCTATGTCGGTATCGCCATAGTTTTTCTTATCGCGGGAGGTATAATCATTCATCGCTTCCTTCAGCGCCGCGGCAATTCCCACATAATCGACGATCAACCCGCCTTCCTTGTCTGCAAAGACGCGGTTCACCCGGGCAATCGCCTGCATCAAATTATAGCCCTGCATCGGTTTATAAATGTACATAGTGGCAAGCGACGGCACATCGAAACCCGTAAGCCACATATCGACCACAATGGCAATTTTAAGCGCACTGTCGTTATCCTTAAACGTGTTCGCCAATTCTTCTCTGCGACGCTTGTTACCGATCATCGCCCGCCATTCTTCCGGATCTTTGTTGCTCTCTGTCATGACTATAGCAACCTTTTCTTTCCACAGAGGGCGCAGCTCCAAAATGCGCTTATAAATCTTTATGGCAATCTCGCGGGAATAAGCGACGATCATCGCCTTGCCAGTCAGAAGAGCCGCGCGGTGGTTTTCGTAGTGTTCCAAAATATCGTCCACCAGCGAAGCAATCGTCTGTTCGTTGCCGAGAATGGCTTCCATCTGCCCCAACTCGCGTTTACTTTTCTGAATCACATCCGGATCGGCATTATGCGCCATGATGTCGTATTCCTGATCCATCAGCTGAAGCGTCGTTTGGTCTAACTTCAGACGGATCACGCGGCTTTCGTAATACACCGGCCGGGTTGCGCCGTCTTCTACCGCCTGCGTCATATCGTAAACATCAATATAATCGCCGAATATCTCCTGGGTACTTCTATCCTTTGCAGAGATCGGCGTGCCTGTAAATCCAATATACGTCGCATTCGGCAGGCTATTGCGAATGATTCTGGCCGTACCGATCTTTATTTTACCGGTTTTTGCATCGACTTTTTCTTTTAAACCATACTGGCCGCGGTGTGCTTCGTCGGCCATAACTACGATGTTTCTTCGCTGGGAAAGCGGCTCGTTGGATTCTTCGAATTTCTGCATGGTGGTAAACAGGATGCCATTTGCCTTTCTTCCATCGAGCAGCGTTTTCAAGTGCTCTCTGCTTTCCGCATGCACCGGCTCCTGACGCAGAAAGTCCTTGCATTTTGCGAACTGATAGAACAACTGGTTGTCCAGATCGTTGCGGTCTGTCAAAACTACAATGGTGGGGCTGTCCAAAGCTTCCTGCAATCTGTGAGCATAAAACACCATGGAAAGCGATTTGCCGCTGCCCTGCGTATGCCAGAACACGCCGCCTTTTCCATCGGTTGTTGTAGCATATTTGGTAGATTCTACCGCTTTGTTGACTGCAAAATACTGATGGTATCCGGCTAATATCTTAAATTGCTTTAATCCCTCGTTGGAAAAACAAATAAAGTTTTTTATGATATCCAGCAGGCGGCTTTTCTCAAAAATACCTTCGAAAAAAGTATCGAACTGTGCATATTGAGTGTTTTCGTAGCTGCCATCCTTCGTTTTCCATTCCATAAAGCGATCTTCGCCGGAAGTAATCGTTCCCGCCTTAGACGTAAGATGATCGCTCATCACACAAATGCAGTTATAAACGAACATGGATGGAATTTCATGTATGTAATTTCGAATTTGCGTATATGCCTCCGACGCGTCTGTTTCTTCTCTGGAGGGAGATTTCAGTTCGATCAGTACCACCGGCAGCCCGTTGAGGAACAAGAGGATGTCTGGACGCTTGTTGCTGTTTTCAATCAACGTCCACTGATTGGCAACAATAAAGGAATTGTTATCCGGATGTTGATAATCCACAAGATACACAAGACCGGAGTGTTCTTCTCCTTCGAGGAAGTAACGCACTTCAATGCCATGCTGAATGTAATCCATAAAGATAGCATTTTTCTGAACCAGTTCCGCGTTTTCAAAGTTCTTTAATTTAAACAGCGCATCCGCAATCGCTTCTTGCGGCATGGCCGGATTTAACCGATAAAGAGCTGCCTGAAGCTCGCTTTCGTAAAGAGGGCTGTAAAAATCTCTGTCGATATCCGGACCGTATATGTGTTGGTACCCCATATCCCGAAATAATTCTATGATGGAATTTTCATAATCGGCTTCTGTGTATTGTCCTGACATGGTTGTTGCTCCTTA
>CATJIF010000103.1 GCA_949740445.1 uncultured Peptostreptococcaceae bacterium
CATGACAAGCCTGCAAATCGCTGTCGTTTTGCGGCTCCGCACAGGCGTTGCTTCGCAGGGTTGAAACCGCAAAGGCAGTTGTGATATAATAAAACGAAAAATATCACAGAGCTTGGAGAGGCTGTGACGGAGGAAAACGATGAAATTACATGCGAAGATAATAGCAATGCTCACCGTGTTGGCACTCTGGATCACCTGTGCGTCGGGCTGCGGGATGTCGGCGGAGGAGATGATCAGCGGATTCAATAAAATCATTTCTGTGAAAGCGACGCCGCAGTCGCTTCTGGAGGCCGAAGAATATGTGCAGGCCTATGCGAAAAAGCTGCCGGTGGAAAGTGCCAGCACGATGGTGGCACAGTTAGAGGATTATATTTTGCAGTATATCAACACTGACTGCGACAGTTTGCAAGTCCAGTCGCTTTCGGTGTATTTTGACAAAGAAAGCGGAGTATTAGACGAAGAAAAGGTAAAAGATGCCGAGACAAAGGAATATTACGAAACGCTGCAAACGGTGCATATCCGTCCCGTTTATTTCGAGGATCAGGTGCAGCTGCGGGTAAATTATACGACGCTTGGCGAAACCTATGTCAAGGAGATCGACCCGGCGCTGGCGCAGCTGTACGAAATTAAGGTGCTGATTACCGACAGCCCGGCGACGATGAACGCAACGCTGCAGATCGGCTACGACCAGCTGCTTGCGCGGGCGCTGTCCGTGGAGCTTCTGATTGATGAACACCGGGACAATGTGCTGATTTCAGAAGATGTGCAGTGGCTGTATTCGGTCTACCTGGATCTGATTATGATGGGAACGACCAATTCCCCCATCTTTGATTACGAGACGGGAATTTTTAATCCGCAGGCAAGGGAGGCATACGAGGCATTTCTGAGGGAGCACAGCGATACGACCATCGCCTGGACACTGCAGAAATATTTCGAGTATCTCAGCGATATCAATTATGCGATGGATTATGGGGATTCCCAGATGAGCAAGCTGTTTTTCGATTTCTGCCACGGAATTCGGACAGCGGCGGAAAAGAGAGTATTTGTACAGAATGAAGTATACAAATAAAGAAGATATCATTGCAATCGAACACCTGCGGTTTCAGTATCAGCGCGAAGAAGACCAAGAGACGGTCACAGCCATCGACGATGTCAGCTTTTGTGTCGAAAGAGGGAGCTTTACAGCGATTATCGGACGCAATGGTTCCGGCAAATCCACGCTGGCAAAAAATATCAACGCGCTGCTTTTACCATCCGGCGGAGCGGTATACGTCAACGGATACGATACTCGAAAGGAAGAACACCTGTGGGACATCCGCCAGACGGCGGGCATGGTCTTTCAAAACCCCGACAATCAGCTGGTGTCGTCCATCGTAGAAGACGACGTTGCCTTTGGGCCGGAAAACCTCGGCATAGAGCCGGAGGAAATCCGCCGCAGGGTGGACGATTCGCTGCGGCGGGTCAATATGTACCAGCACCGCAAGAAGGCGCCGCACCATCTGTCCGGCGGCCAGAAGCAGAGAATCGCCATCGCAGGCGTCATCGCCATGCGGCCGCAGTGCGTTGTGCTGGACGAGCCTACGGCCATGCTCGACCCGAAGGGGCGTGCGCAGGTGATGGACATCATCGAAAAACTTCACAAAGAAGGCATTACCATTGTGCTGATTACGCACTTTATGGATGAAGCCGCCCGGGCCGACCGCATTATCATTATGGATCGGGGCAGCGTTGTTTTGGATGGAACGCCGCAGGAGGTGTTCTCTCACGGGGGGCAGCTGCGCAGCTTATACCTGGACGTGCCCTTTGCCGTGGAAATGGCAGAGCGGTTGCGGGAAGAAGAGATCGACGTGCCGGAAGAAATCATCGACGAACAGCATCTGGCGGCTTTTTTATGCGAAGCAGACGCACAAAGCGGCAAAGAAACATCGCAGGAAGACGGCGGAACGCCGCAGGGCGACAGGCGCGGGGAAGAAAACGGCAGGGACGAAGCGCAAATTGATGAAAGTCGGGCGAAGAGCGAAAAAAGCCCGGCGAAAAGCGATGAAAGCGAAGCGCAAGACGGCCAGCGCGATGAAAGATACGCCGTGGAGGTAAGCCACCTGCGCCACGTGTTCAATCCGGGGCTTCCCTTCGAAAGCGTGGCTGTGGACGATGTCAGCTTCCGGATAAAAAAAGAAAGCTTTGCTGCGGTCATCGGGCATACTGGTTCCGGCAAATCCACGCTGATTCAGCATCTGAACGGGCTGCTGAAACCGGCCCTTGGCTCGGTTTGCATCAATGCATCCGATATCAACAGCGGACAGATAAAGTTAAAGGATGTGCGCCGCCGCGTGGGGCTGGTCTTCCAATATCCAGAATACCAGCTGTTTGAAGAAACCGTGCTGAAAGATGTCTGTTATGGTCCGTTAAACCTGGGGATGACGCAGGAGCAGGCGCAGCAGAAGGCAAAGCGCGCAATCGAACTGGTGGGGCTGGACTTTGAGGAAATCAAGGATCGCTCTCCCTTTGCGCTGTCCGGCGGGCAGAAGCGTCGCGTGGCCATCGCCGGCGTAATCGCCATGGAGCCGGAGGTCTTAATCCTGGACGAGCCGACGGCAGGGCTCGACCCCAAATCCCACAGGGATATTCTGCTGATGATAGAAAAGATCAAACGCGAAAACCACATTACGATCCTGCTGGTATCGCACAATATGGGCGATGTTGCACGGCTTGCAGACCAGGTGCTGGTGATGGATGGCGGCAGGCTGTGGCTGGATGCGCCGCCGCAGCAGGTGTTTGCCCGGGCAGAGGAACTTTCGGAGATCGGCCTGGGATTGCCGCCGGCCACCGGGTTTATGCTGCTGCTGCAGCGGATGGGCGCGCCGGTAGAGACTTCAGCGCTGACGATGCAAGAGGCGTTTGCAGAGATTATAAAATGGAAGCGGGGGGAAAAGCGATGCTGAGAGACATTACCTTAGGACAGTATTTCCCGGCAGAATCCCCCATTCACCGCCTGGATGCGAGAACGAAGATCGCAGGCACATTTTTGTACCTGATTTCGTTGTTTTTAGTGCGCAGCTTCGGGGGGTTTCTCATCGCACTGCTGTTTTTAGCCCTGTGCATCAAGGTATCGAAAGTGCCGCTGAGCTTTATGCTAAAGGGCCTGAAGCCCGTATTCGTCATTATCCTGTTTACGTTTATCTTAAACATGTTTATGACGCAGGGCACGGTATTGTGGAGCTGGGGCTTCCTGCACATTACGAAAGAGGGCGTGTACAGCGCGTTTTTTATGGTGGTGCGGCTGGCGCTTTTGATTGTGGGCTCGTCTCTGTTGACGCTTTCCACAAAGCCCATCAGCCTGACCGACGGCATCGAACGCCTGATGCAGCCGTTTCAGCGCTTCGGCCTTCCGGCTCACGAGCTTGCGATGATGATGAGCATTGCGCTGCGGTTTATTCCCACGCTGCTGGAAGAAACGGATAAGATTATGAAGGCGCAGATGGCCCGCGGGGCTGATTTTGAAAGCGGCAACCTGCTGCAGCGGGCGAAAAGCCTGATTCCGCTGCTGGTGCCGCTGTTTATCAGCGCCTTCCGCATCGCTGCGGACCTGGCGATGGCGATGGAAGCGCGCTGCTACCGCGGCGGCGACAACCGCACGCGGCTGCACCGCATGGCCTTTCGCAGGGGCGATGCCGTGGCTGCTGCCACTTTGACAATTTACCTGTTGATTCTTCTGCTGCAAACGTATATAATATAATCGTCTTTTTTCGACAGCAGGCAGTCAGCAGATATCACAGGCTGCGGCGCTGCCAGCGAGGGAAAGGATAACAATTATATAACACGAGACTGGCGAAGTAGAGGTGACATTATACGGAGCCGGGGAAAGGAGATGCTGTGATGAAGAAATTCAGCACAAGTTTTATCGTTCAGGCATCTGTAATCGCCGCTGTGTATGCTGTCTTAACAATCGCTTTTATGCCGATCAGCTACGGCCTGATGCAGGTGCGCATTTCGGAGGCGCTGACAGTTTTGCCCGTATTCACGCCGGCCGCTGTGCCAGGGCTGTTCGTCGGCTGCCTGGTATCTAACATAGTGGGGCCGAACGGCGTTGCCGATGTGGTACTGGGAAGCACGGCGACGCTAATCGCCGCATGCGCTACGCGGAAGCTGCGCAGGTGGCCGCTGCTTTCGCCCATGGCGCCGGTGATTGCCAACGCCGTTCTCATCGGCTGGGAATTATCGTACATCTACGGGCTGGGAAGCCTGCCCGTCTGCATGGCCTGGGTGGGCCTCGGAGAGCTGATCGCCTGCTATGGGGCGGGAATACCGCTGATGCGGGTTTTAAAAAAGTACGGGGCATCCATATTTCAGCGTGGGATGCAGTAACGAAGCGCAGGGCTTCGCAACGAATTAGCAGGGCTGCAAATAGCAGCCCTTTTTATATAAGGAGGTCGCCATGCGGCAGCGAAAGGTAAAAAACGAAGAAGAGAAAATTGCACAGTATGCGGACTGGATTCTCGAAGAGCCGCAGGGGTGGAAGGGGCGCTGGGAACAGGCCTATGCGGGGAAACGCCCTGCGGTAAAACCGCTTGATGCAAACAGTCGGGCGGCAATAAACATTCCGGAGACGGACAACCGGCTGGCGGCAGAGCCTTTCGAAGCGGGCATCTATCTGGAAATCGGATGCGGAAAAGGAAACTTTATCACCACCATGGCAAGGCGCTTTCCGCAGCGGCAGTTTTTAGCCGTAGAAGGGGCGAAAACGGTGGTTTTGCGGGCGCTGGAAAAGGCGGCAGGCGGCGAGCCGCTGGGCAACATCCGATTTATTACTGCGTATGTGCAGACGCTGTCGGATCTGTTCGAACCAGGAGAGGTGCGCGGCATCTATCTAAACTTTAGCGATCCCTGGCCAAAGGAGCGCCATGCCAAGCGAAGGCTAACCCACAGGCGCTATTTAGAAGAGTATCGGAAGATTATAACGCCCGGCGGTTTTTTGGAATTTAAGACGGATAACGACGCGCTGTTCGACTTTTCCCTGCGGGAATTTCAGGACTTCGGGCTGCGAATTTCCGAGGCTACCGACGATTTACATAAACTGGGCAATCTCTGCGGCCGGCCGAGGCCGGCCGAGCAATATGGGCTGCCCGGTCCGGGAGAAGGCGCAGGGCTGTCTGCCGGCGTTGTTACGGAATACGAAGGACGTTTTTCTGCCATGAGAAAAAATATCCACTATTGCCGAGTAGAATTTTAAGCCTCGATCCGATTTTCGATTTGGCTGCGCATCTTGGCATGCTGGATTGACGATAATACAAAAATCACGTGTATTTCTGAGAAAATGCAACGTGATTTTTTAAATTTAGCGAAAAATATGCGAGTGAAATGGCGATCATTTGCGAAGGAATAAGTGAGAACGTTCTATAAAAGGGCATCGGATGCGGGGCTGCCAGAACCGGCGGCAGGTAAGAGGAGTTATATGAAACAGAGCATAGAAGAGGAAAACAGAATTCTTTCGCTTCTGCAAAGCGATCCGGAGGCGGGGCTGTCGGAGGCGATGAACGCCTACGGCTCTACGGTGAAATGGATCGCCGGCTGCGTGCTGGGAGCGGGGCAGAGAGAAGATGTGGAGGAGTGCGTAGCGGAGACCTTTGTCCGCCTGTGGCAGAGCAGCGGCAGCCGCTTCCGGCCCCATGCTTCTCTGGCGCAGGAGGCTGGTACACCTGTACGGACGTCAGAGCAACCGTCACTGTTCAGCTATGTGTGCGGCATTGCCCGGCACGTAGCCATTGATATGCGGCGAAAGCGCAAGGCAATGGTGCTATCGCTGGAAGCGAGGCGGAATAATGCAGACAGCGGTGTACAAGACAGCAGTGGCGATGCGTGGGAGGCCGCAGAACGCGAGGATTTATCGGCAGAGGAAGCAGCCAGAATCGGCGGGGATTTCGCCGGGCTTCTCGTCCGGGCGGAAAATCACAAAATGCTGCAAGAAGCGGTGGAAGGGCTGCCTTCGCCGGACAGGGAGATCTTTCTCCTGCGCTATTGGCTGGATTTGCGGGTAACCCAGGTGGCCGAACGCCTTCAGCTGACAGAAAAGCAGGTAGAAAACCGGCTGTATCGCGGAAAGGCGGCGCTTCGGAAGCGATTGACAGAAAGGGGAATGGAACGATGAAAAAAGAGGACATCGGTTTGCATTGCGCGATGGAGGAGTATCAGCCCTCGGAGGCAGTGATGAACGGACTGCGGCAGGCCTCAGCGGCAGAGCCGATGACAGAAGAAGAAACACAGCGCATTCTGCATATGGCTTTGCGCAAAATCGACGATAGGCAGGCTTTGCAGAAAAAAGAGCAGGGCGTTGATGAGAGCGATGGATGGAGCGCAAAAACAGCGTGTGCCCCTGCTGCTAAAAAGTGCAGAAGCGTTCGCAGAGGCAGCCGTAGAATCGGGCTGATCGCGGCCTGCATCGCGGTTTTGGCACTGTCGGCAGTATCCTTTGCCTCGACATTTCTGGACGGCGGGCTGGTGGACTTGCTGGGTGGAGAGAGCCGGCGCAGCCAGGAAATCCTCAGCGATATGGGCACGCTGCTTTCGGAAAGCCAGAGCTGCGGTGGCTATACAGTAACGCTGAAGCAACTGATTCACGACCGGAGCAACTGCTACGTGCTGATGGAGGTCAGCCGCGACGACGGCCAGGCATTAGAGCCGGGATATCACAGCTTTGCCAGAAGTGACGTTCGCCTGGAAGAGAAAACGCCGCCCTCCGGATGGTACATCGACCCGGGAGAAGGGGCCGATGGAACCTCGCCTTCGGTTACGCTGTTACTGCAATACGAGGCCAGCGAGGGCATTGCTGGAAAAACCGTAAATCTCAGCTTTCAGGATTTTGGAAGAGAAACCTGGGACCCGGAAGAGTTAAAAGGAGAGTTTATTCCTCTGGTGCAGGCGGAGTGGGAGTTTAATATCGAGATGGGGAGCCAGGACAACACCCAGGAATTTGCCATGAACCAGACGATTTCCGCAGGGGATACGGAAGCAAAAGTGATTCGCTTGTACCTGTCTCCGATTTCGCTGGCCATGGACCTGCGCGGCAGGCTGGACTGGGACAGTGAAAACGAGCTTTTGGTGGTGCTAAAGGATGGGACGCAGATAAATTGCGCTGGAGGCTCTTACGGCTCCAGAGGCGGCCTGCTTGCAAAGAGCCACATGGGTTTTCGGTTTTCCCAGGTCATCGACCCGCAGCAGATCGACCGGATATATTACAACGGCCAGGAACTGGTATTTTGAGATGGCAGAACGCCACAGGGGACAGCGGTGATTCAGTCACGGATAAAAACGAAGGATTTCCGCAGAAATTTGAAATAATTTCGTAAGAAACATGGTGGCGGATTGTTATAAATATTCGATAGAATGTCAGACAAGGGGATACCTCCGAGGCAAGAAGGCACAGAAGCCTTGCAGCTGAGGAGAAAACAGGGAAAAGAGATCACACAGGGAAAAAGAGGAATCCAGCCTGCGGGCCGGGTTCCTCTTTTTTTCGTTCTTTGTCTATCGCTGTCGCCACACGGCAAGCGCATCTTGTGCAGCGGGGCAAAAGATGCGCCGGGCTGTTTGGCAGCATTGTGCTGTGCCTAATCCTGCTGCGGGTGCGGATAGTGCACGTGGAGCAGCTTGTGCGCTTCGCCGATGCCGAGAATATCGTGGTAGATGCTCTTTACCTGCGGGTTCTCGTCGGAGTATTTCAGCTGGGACATACCGTCGGCATTGTAGATGCCGGTGGTGCGCTTTTCCCTGATTGGCTGACGCTTTTTCGCCAGAGGCTGGCCGCCGCCGTTGACGCAGCCGCCGGGACAGGTCATAACCTCTACGAAATCGTAGTAGATATTTCCGGCCTGCATCTCCTTAATCAGTTTTTCCGTGTTGGCCAGTCCGTGGACGACGGCGATGCGGATTTCCTTGCCGTCCAGCTCGACCACGGCTTCCTTAATGCCATCCATGCCACGCACGCCGCTGTAAGCGATGGTCTGCAGCGCTTCCGAGGTCTTTACACCCATGCAGCGGCGGATAACGGCTTCGGTAACGCCGCCGGTAACGCCGAACAGCAGGCCGGAGCCGGAGGCCAGGCCAAAGGGCATGTCGGGGGATTCCGGGTTGAGGTTCGGCAGGTCGATGCCCGCTTCTTTCAGCATGTAAGAAAGCTCCGAGGTAGTAATAACGATGTCCGTATCGTACTTGCCGTCGTGGAAGAATTCCTTGCGGGCCGCTTCTGCTTTTTTAGCTGTGCAGGGCATAACGGCGACCATGACGGTCTCCTTGCCATCCTGCCATTCCGGCCGCTGAAAGTACTTGCGCGATACGGCAGAAAGCATCTGCATCGGCGACTTGCAGCTGGAGATGTTGTCCAGAAGCTCCGGATGCTTTTCCTCTACAAACTTTACCCAACCGGGGCAGCAGGAGGTAAACATCGGGAAGGGGCCGCCGTTTTGCAGGCGTTCGAGGAATTCGTTGGATTCTTCGACCACGGTCAGGTCAGCCGACAGACAGGTATCGTATACGTAATCGAAGCCCAGGCGGTTGAGGGCAGCAAAGGCTTTTCCGGTGGAAATGCCGCTGGCTTCCATGCCGAAGTCCTCGCCCAGCGCTACGCGCACAGCTGGCGCCATCTGGCAGACCACGCGCTTGTTGGGGTCGTGCAGGGCATCCCATACCAGCTGTGTCTGGCCCTTGATCACCAAAGCAGCGGTGGGGCAGACAGCGACGCACTGGCCGCAGGAAACGCAGCTGGTTTCGGAAAGGGATTTTCCGAAGGCCGGAGTTACTTCAATTTCCGCACCGCGGTGGGCGAAGTCGATGACGCCCATGCCCTGAACCTCGTCGCAGACGCGCACGCAGTCGCCGCAGAGGATGCACTTGCTGGGGTCGCGGACAATGGCGGGGCTTGTGGCATCCACCGGCTGCACCGGACGGGAATTGTCGAAGCGGACGCCGTAGACACCCAGGCGGTCGGCCAGAGCACGCAGGTCGCACTTCTGATTCTTTTCGCAGGTGGTGCAATCGCGGCAGTGGTTGGCTAAGATCAGCTCCAGAATCATGCGGCGGTGCTTCAAAAGCTTCTTCGTATTGGTTTTGATGGACATGCCGTCTCTCGGTACAGTAGAGCAGGCGGCCATAACCGAACCTCTGTCATCCTCCACCACGCACATGCGGCAGGCGCCGTAGGTGGACAGATCGGAGTGATAGCAGAAGGTGGGCAGCTGGATTCCGGTCTTGCGGATGACCTGAAGCACGTTGATTTCGCCTTCAAGCTTTACCTTAAGGCCGTCGATCAGCATATACTTTTCAGTGTTGTTTTCGTGTTTGGCAATCATGGCCTACTCCTCCTTTATCGCCTTAAAGTTGCAGGCATCGATGCAGGCGCGGCACTTGATGCACTTCTTCTGGTCGATGACGTGGGCTTCCTTCACATTGCCGCTGATGGCGCCTACCGGGCAGTTGCGGGCACACTTGGTGCAGCCCTTGCAAGCCTCGGGGTCGATCACCAGGGAGGTGAGGGACTTGCAGGCCTTGGTGGGACATTTCTTATCGACCACGTGGGCCAGGTATTCGTCACGGAAGTATTTCAGCGTACTCTTTACCGGAAGGGACGCGGTTTTGCCCAGGCCGCACAGCGCGGTATCGGTAATGGTTTCGGCCAGTTCTTCCAGCAGCTCGAGATCCTCAAGCGTACCCTGGCCAGAGGTAATCTTCTCTAAAATCCGCAGCATGCGCATGGTGCCTTCGCGGCAGGGGACGCACTTTCCACAGGATTCGCGCTGGGTAAAGCTCATAAAGAAGCGGGCGACCTCGACCATGCAGGTGTCTTCGTCCATAACCACAAGGCCGCCGGAGCCGATCATGGCGCCAGCCTTCTTCAGAGAATCGAAATCGAGAGGCAGGTCCAAGTGCTCGTGGTCCAGGCAGAGGCAGCCGCCGGAGGGTCCGCCGATCTGCACGGCCTTAAATTTCTTTCCGCCCTTGATGCCGCCGCCGATGTCGTAGATGATTTCCTTCAGGTTCGTGCCCATGGGGACTTCGATTAAGCCAGTGTTGTTTACGTTTCCGGTCAGGGCGAAGGCCTTGGTTCCGGGGCTGCTGGGCGTACCCATGGAGCGGAACCACTCGTTGCCGTTGAGGATGATCTTAGGCACGTTGGCGTACGTCTCTACGTTGTTCAGCACAGTGGGCTTTTCGAACAGGCCTTGCTCTACGGTGCGGGGCGGTTTAACGCGGGGCATGCCGCGGTTTCCTTCGATGGAAGCGGTCAAGGCGCTGCCCTCGCCGCAGACAAAGGCACCGGCGCCCTGGTTAATGTGGATGTGGAAGCTGAACTGCGAGCCTAAGATATTGTCGCCCAAAAGGCCCCACTCCTCCGCCTGAGCGATGGCTGCGCGCAGGCGCTGTACGGCCAGCGGATACTCGGCGCGGACGTAGATGAAGCCCTCCTGGGCCTGTACGCCTACGGCGGCGATCAGCATGCCTTCTAACATCTTGTGGGGGTCGCCCTCCATAACGCTGCGGTCCATAAACGCGCCGGGGTCGCCCTCGTCGCCGTTGCAGACAATGTAGCGGGTCTTTTCCGGCTGGGAGGCAACCTGCTGCCACTTCTTTCCGGTGGGGAAGCCGCCGCCCCCTCTGCCCCGCAGCTTGGCGAGGACGATTTCATTGACCACTTCGTCCGGCGTCATCTGGAACAGCGCTTTGGTAAAGGCCGTATAGCCGCCCAGGGCGATGTATTCTGCGATGGATTCCGCGTCGATGGCGCCGCAGTGTTCCAGCACCTCGCGGCGCTGCTTTTTATAGAAGGGGATATCGTGCTCCGTGGCGTGGGTTTTCCCCTCGGAGGTATAGAGCAGGCGCTTGACGGGCTTGCCCTTGATGATGGTTTCTTTGAAGATTTCGTCAGCGTCCTCCGGCTTTACTTTAACGTAGAGGATGCCGTAGGGCTCGATGCGGACCAGGGGCCCCATTTCACAGAAGCCGTGGCAGCCGCTTTTTTTTACGGTAACGTTGGGCTCTTCTTCCTTTTCCAGCTCCAAATCTACAAACTTAAAGCCGCCCTTTGCGATCAGCTCCTGAAATCTGGCGTAGATGTCCAGAGAGCCGCCGGCCACGCAGCCCGTACCCCCGCAGACGAGGATTTTCTTGTGCTCCAATTTCAGATTTCGGGCGCATTCGGTCTGACGCCGGTGGAAGGCGGCCAGAGACGCGATTTTCATATTCAGGTTAGGCGCCATGTTATTTTGCCTCCTTTAACTGCTTCAGCAACGCTTCCGTTTTTTCCGGAGTCATCGCGGGATATACTTTGTCGTTGACGGTAAGAACCGGCGCAAGGCCGCAGGTTCCCAGGCAGGAAACGGTCTCCAGCGTAAACATCATATCGTCGGTGGTGTGCTTGGCTTCATTCAGACCCAGCGCCCTGCGCAGAGCGTTTAAGATCAGCGGCGATTTTCTCACGTGGCAGGCGGTGCCGTCGCAGACTTTAATGACGTATTTGCCCTTGGGTTCGAGAGAAAAATTGTCGTAGAAGGTGGCTACGCTGTATACCTTGGCTTCCGATAAGCCGAGGCATTTGGCAACGTAGATCAGCACGTCCTCGGGAAGGTAACGATAGTGCTTCTGCACGTCTTGAAGAATGGAGATGATGGCAGACTGGGAAAGCCCGTGGGCTTTCAGGATGGCATCGACCTCGGGATACTGTTGAGGCATAGCAAACTTCCTCCTTTTTTCTGTGGCTGCTGGCCGAACGCGGTACATATGACTGCACAGGAGCTTCGGTTTTGAAGCGCGGCAGATACGCCGCACGGTGGCCCAGCGTAAGTCATAACGGATGTCCTATACAAATAGCGTTCAGCAGCGGTGGTACTTCCGCAGAAACAGAGAATGTTGCATACCCGAAAATAACAAGCTCCGATGGCCGATAGGCAAGGCAAAGGGAGAACAGCTGTGAACTGCAAATACAAGAAAGACTGATAAGAATGCAATAATATACATCTTGTATACATTGAGTATAACAGGCAGGCAGAAAACGTGTAAAGGGGAAAGCAGAAAAAGAGATAAAAACGTAACTTTACGTGGAGCAATGTCGAAAAAGGACGAATCCGACGGGATAATTTATTGCATTTCCGGCAGAAGCAATAAAATTTGGCTCCGGAGTGCGAAGCTCCGGAGCCGGAAAAAGAAACAAATGGCAGGCAGTGCTATTTCAGAGGGATTTCTTCGTAGGAAAGCAGCTGGTGATCGGTATCGAAGCCACCGCCATCCATCAGGCCGCCGTCGGAATATTCCGCTTCGCCCACCTGGTTGTCGCAGGGGTCGCAGCGCAAAAAGTGCGTGGGCGGATAGAGCGGATGCAGAAATTCCGAAGCTGCCGGCACGCGGAAGGGCTCCAGATGGCCGAAGTAGAACCAGCGGCGTTCTTCGCTGCCGTTTCTGTGAGCGGAGCCGCCGAAAGAGCAGTCGGCGAACATCCAGCCGTAGGGTGCAACGTAGAACTGCGCCCAGTCGTGCATGCCCACGCTGCCGGGCTCGGCGTACAGCCCGGACTGCCAGCGGGCCGGAACGCCGGCGATGCGGCACATGGTGATAAACAGCAGCGCCTGCATGCCGCAGTCGCCCTTAAAGCTGGTGGCGACAAAATCGGAAATGTTTTCGAAGGTGCAGTAATAGCGGACAAAGGAGTAGTTGACCTTATCCGTAATGTATTCGTAAATGCGCCGCGCTTTTAAAAGCGGATTTTTTTCGTGGCCGATGACGGAGCGCGTCAGCTGGCGCAGGTACGGTGTAAAGGCGATGTGCGGAAGCTGCTCCTGCGTATAGAATGTAGGCTGGCCTTCCAGGTATACCTGTGCGGGATCGGGCTCGATATAAGGCATGTGGCTTTCGAAGGAATATTCCACCTCCGCCTTGTCGGTCTTGCTTAAGTCCACATCAAAGCAGATGGTTCGGTGCGGGTAGTCGGGTGCGGAGACCGCAAGGGGCTTCTGCGAGGTGGACAGCAGCTGAAAATTGTGCACCTGGGCGTACTCCACGGGAAGCGGCAGCCAGGCGCGGACGGTTTTGTCCCTGTGGGCTTCGTCGGGCGTAAAGGTCATGGTGGAGCGCAGGTGCAGACGGTAGGCCAGGCCTCCCTGCTTCTTGGCGCGGGCGATGAGATCATCTAAAAACGAAGCGCTGGATGGACGCAGGAAGGAGGCATCCTTTACCCGGGCGGCAAGCTCCGGCCGCATCATCAGGTTGGAAAAGAAATTGCCCTTGACGCGCACCTGTCCATCGACGTAAATCCATTCGATAGCGTTTTCGTCGCGCAGCGCATCCAGCTCCTCCGGGCGAAAGTCCTGAATTCTTTCGTCCATGATGGACAGCGCCTGTTCCCAGGTGTGAGGATAGTTGTCGGGCATCCGCTTCAGGATATCCTTTTCGAGAATCAGCCGCTTGCGCAGGGCTTCAGGTATATCGCCTTCGATGCGGCGCTCGATAACGCGGATGGCGCGGTTAAAGTCGCCGTGCCACTTCATGCGCTGGATGTCCTCTGGCAGAGATACGTGCAGATAGGTTAAGTCCGGATACATAGTTGATAGTCCTCCTTGGTTTGACTTTCCACTTGCGGAACACTCGTGTCGTCGGCCGCAGATTCGCCCGGCAGGCGGTGTCTCGCTGCTTCTTTTTTATCATACCACACTTTTTTCGGCTGCGGGGAGAAGATTTCCTGCGAAGTGCAGATTTGTTTGCCCGGAAGATGAGGCCGTGGGGGAAGACGGTTGAAAAATCCGGGGGTCTGCGGTAAAATAAATAAAAAAGAATGGCAACGGCCGAAGCTGCTGCATAGGCTGAAGAGAGAAAAGGCCGGCGAATCCTGTCGCCGGAGCCGTCAAACAGAAGAAAACAGCGGTTCGCACGGGCAGAAAACCGGCGCACAAGAGTATGGTCGGGGCGAAAACGCTCTGCTGCAAAAGCGGGCCGAAAAGGAGAGCACAAAATGAGGAAGATACCGGAGCTTCTGGCTCCTGTGGGCGGATTTGAACAACTGAGGGCAGCTGCAGAAAACGGCGCGGACGCCGTATACATGGGCGGAATGCTGTTCAATGCCCGGATGAATGCGCAGCACTTTGGCGGACATCAGCTGAAAGAAGCGATCCGCTACGCTCACAGCAAAGGCGTAAAAGTTTACATGACGTTAAATACATTGATCAAGGACGAAGAAATCCCGGCGGCCATGGAGCAGGCGGAGGAGTGCCTGCGGGCCGGGGCGGATGCCTTGATCGTCGCAGAGCTTGGAATCGCGGCATTGCTGCGGAAAAATATGCCACAGATGCCATTGCACCTGAGCACGCAGGCGACGGTCTGCGATGCGGCAGGGGCGATGGAGGCAGCGGCGCTTGGCTGTTCTCGCGCAGTGCTAGCCCGGGAAACGCCGCTTGCACAGATCAGGCAGATCGCCGGCGAGTCGCCGGTTCCCATAGAAGTATTCGTGCACGGGGCGCTGTGCATGTGCTATTCGGGGCAGTGTCAGATGAGTCGATTTCAGGGTGGGCGCAGCGGAAACCGCGGTAGCTGCGCTCAGCCCTGCCGGCTGCCCTACGAGCTGTGGCAGCGCCGCCGGTTGCCGGCGGGTGCAAATGGGCCGGAGAGCCGGTGGGATGCAGGAAAGAACGAGCCATCCGGCTGGAGAAAGGCAGAGGATGCACAAACTCTGCGCAGTGCCGGATACCTGCTCAGCCCGAAGGATCTGTGCACTATCGACCACATAGGGGAGCTGGCGCAGGCGGGCGTGGCCTCGCTGAAAATCGAAGGACGCATGAAATCACCGGAATACGTGGCTGTCGTTACCGGCATCTATCGAACGTATCTGGACAGGTACCAGAAGGATGGAGAATTCCAGGTAAGCAGGGCGGACAGGGAAGCGTTGCAGCAGATTTTCAGCCGCGGAGACTTTACGGAAGGGTATCTGTGGGGCAATCCGCGAAAGGCACTGCTTTCCGGAAGCCTTCCCAAGCACCAGGGCCTTGCAGCAGGGCGCGTTACCGCTGTTCGCAGCGCCGCAAAAGCGATGGAAAGCGGTAGCGCAAAGCAGATGCTGACAGTGCAGCTGACGCGGGAGATACGCCTGGGCGACGGTGTGGAGGTGAGAGGAGACAGCGCAGCAAAGCCGGAAAAACCGGCGGGCGGGCGCGAGGGTGCTGTACCGGCGCAGTTTCCCGGCGGGCTGATTACCTACATCGGAGCAGCGGGCGAAACCACCGCGCAGAAATTTCAGAAGGAGCGCAGGCATCCGAAGGCGCAGAAAAACGGTGGACAACAGAAAATTGCAAATAAAAGCCAGAGGGAGGCCCGGGCGGGGCAGACCGTTGAGATCGGCTTTTTTTGCGGACAGGCTCGACCGGGCGATACGGTATACCGGATTTCCGACGGGCAGCAGCTTGCCGCTGCGCGAAAAACCTACACGCTGGACAGCGGAACGGCGCAAAAGGATAGCCGGAAGCTTCCGGTAAGCATGGCGCTTTGCCTGCACCGGGGCCATCCGGTGCAGCTGACAGCTGCGTTCGGAGAACTTTCTGTAACGGTCAGGGCAGAAGAAGAGCCGGAGCAGGCGCAGACAAGGCCTTTAGATGAGGCGACAGCCCATCGCCAGCTGAGCAAGACCGGAGACACCATGTTTGCGCTGTCGCAGCTGCACTTCGATGCGCAGCCGGGGCTGACAACAAAAATAGCGCTGCTGAACCAGCTGCGCCGCCAGGCCCTGTCGCAACTGACCGAAGCCTGGGAGCGCAGAGAACAGCGTGCACCGCTGATTCAGGGCGCGCAGCAGGCAGAACAGGGGCAGGCTTTAGCGTGGGCAGCAGCCCCTGTACAGCAGCAGGAGATAGCCACAGAGAGCAGACAACAGGCAGGAGGCACGGGGTTGCGTTCGCTTTACATGTTTGCAGTGGACGAAACGATCCTGCGGCTGGCGCAGGCGGCAGAGTACGAGCGCTTCTATTTTCCTGTGCGGGCCTTTTTAGATGATCGGCAGCGCCCGTGGATTTCTCGGCTGGCAGAAGGGGGAAAGCAGGTTATCGCCTGGCTTTCGCCAGTCATGGGGCCAAACGGGCAAAGAGAGATAGAGAAAAACAAGGACCGGCTGATAGAAGTGCTGCAGGAGCTAAAGATCGCTTCGGGCAAAGCGGCAGAAGCAGAGCGAAAAGCCTGCGGCCTGTCCCTCGGAAATTTGGGACAGCTGCGGCTGTTTTGGGGAAGCGGCCTTCCGCTGTACGGCGACTACGGACTGAATCTATATAACAGCGCGGATTTTGCCTGGGCGCAGCAGCGGGGATTCTCCGGGGCTGTATGGTGCCACGAGGCGTTTGCGGCAGCCCTGCGCAGCAGCGGGGGAGTTGCGAATGGCGGTACGGAGAACAGCAGTGAAGAGGAAATTCCCGATTTTTGCGGCATGGAGGGGGAAATCGTCGTGGGCGGGCGGATTCCGCTGATGCACAGCGCCCACTGCCCCGTCGGGGATGCCACAGGCTGCCGCGGGCCAGCCGGGCGCGAAAAGGGCAGCGTTTTCACCTGTGCCTGTGATTTGGCGCAGTATGAGCTGTGCGACCGGACGGGCAGCCGATATCCGGTTTTGACAGAAACCACCGACTGCCGCAGCATTATTTTCAGCCGGGCCTTTCCCTGGGAACAAGAGGCCGCACAGAGGCTTTTGCAGCGGGGATATCACATCCGGGTATACGGAATCGACGAAACGGTGTTTTAAAAACAGGGCGTCTTCGGATGGAAGAAACCGCAGAGTTCTTTTTTAGCCGGGAATAATTGAGGACAATCAAGAAAAATAAAAAAACAGGGCAGAAGGCGTTTGCAAGAAAACTTTGCGCGTTTGTTCTAACCTGTTTTTTAGAGGGTGCAATATTTCCCCGGTTGCGGAAAGCAACACAAAACTCCGTCTGGTGTGTCTGCAAGCTTTGCCTGGCGGGCATCAGCGCCCGGAATTCAGTTCGCTGACAAAGGGCGGAATCTGCGAGATCATGTTGTCCATATCCTCGAACATGGCGCTCTTTGTGGTGCCGAGGCGGCTGGCGCTTTCGATGTGCCGGACGACTTCCTGATACTGTTCTTTTATCTGTGCAAAGAACTGGTGGATGGTCTGAAGCTCCATCTGCGAAGCTTCGATAACGCCGGAAATTTCTGTCTGCACCGAAGCGGAGCCATCGGCCACCGATATGATTTTGTGGAAACTTTCGTTGGTTTGCTCTACAATACCGACGCCCTGGCCAAGCGTCTGTTCGGAGGAGGAGATGCTGTCGCTGAGCTCGCCTGCGCGGCACTCGACATCGTGAACGCCGGTATCCACCTCGTTGGCCAGCACCTTGATTTCCTTTGCCAATTCCTTTACCTGCGAAGCGACGACGGCAAAGCCCTTGCCGCCGGCTCCGGCCCTGGCAGCCTCAATCGACGCATTGATGGCCAGAATATTCGTCTGATCGGCAATGGAGATGATTTTGCTCATGCACTGCTGGATTTCCGTAATCGCGGATTGCAGCTGGTCGAAGGTAGAGGTCATGGCATCGTAGGATTTCTGTATCTGCATGGAGATATTGGCGAGCGCATCTACCTGATGTTGCGCCTCAGATACGGTTTCGGCAACTTTATCCCTTACGTGAACAAACTGCTCCGATGCGTGGTCGATGTTGGAAAAGGATTCTTCCAGTGCCTGCAGTTTTTCCTGGAAGCGGTCTGTTTCTTTTAATACGCCGGAAAAGGAAGAACCGACCAGATCCAGCTCCCGGAGGGAGGCGACTTCCTTTTGCACCAGTTCCTTCTGATATTCTTTTAAGCTTGCCGCTACGTGAAGCACCGGATAGAAATTGTTTTCAGTGTGAGTTTGGGCCGGAGCCTGCCGGTCTTTTTTTGCAAACAACATGCTGCATCCTCCTTACTCAAATACCGCACAGGTCATGGACTGATTGACAAAGCGGTTGTTGTAGTGTTCTCCATACCCGACGAGACCTGCGTGGCAGCCCAGCGCCGCCATATCCCGCAAATAGGTCTGCATGTAATTGCGCTCGGAAAACAGTTTGTAGCGGAACAGGCAGTTTACCGAAAAGATTGCAGAGCGGCGGGGAAAGTCCCTGCAGATTTGCTGGATGGTATTCTGGGTGATGGCCCGGTAATCGCCAAGCTCTAAAAGAATCAGAACATCGGAGTCGTTTACCTGCCGGAAACAGGCCAGCGCATTGCCTTTGACTTCTTTGATGGAGATGATGCAGGTATCGTTTCCGTTGATTTTTCCAAAGGGATTCTGGAACGTGCGCGTCAGGATTTCCTGATCGGTCACGTGGAGGATGTCTTGATAGACCTGTTTTGCCGGCTTGCCGTTCAGCGAGCCGAGTATGTAATTGGCGCGGTCGGTATTGGAGGCGATAAAGCGGTAGTTTCCCAGCTGGTGGTAGATATTTTCTTTGTACGTTTTTACGCGGCCGTGGAGGTTTTTTACCAGAGCGTAGGCAACGGCATCCCGATACACTCTTCCGTTGGCAGAAACCTTGCCGGCATCGCCGGTACCGCCTACCAGAGAAATGCCTCGGTGCCGCAGAGACGTGCAGATGGTCGTCAGCACACAAGCGTCGTTTCCGGTGCAGAAATCAATGCATACCGTATCTCTGTCAGAAGCGTTTACGGTCCGCAGATCCTTCTCCAGGCGTTCGATGTACTTTACCGGCATGGAAGATACTTGTTCTAAAACGTTTGCAGCAGCGTGAACGCCGTCGAAAAACGCAATCACGCCAACGCCGCGCTCTACGATCTGGGCCTGATAGCTCATGCCGACGCAGCCGATGCTGGGAACCCCGGGAAAGAGCTGCTCCAGAGCTTTTACGTGCATTTCGAACTGATCGTCATTGGATAACAGCATTATAAATTGAGGGCTGTTGAGTCCGTAGACTGCCTCCGACAAATTTCCGCTTTGGCTCATGCCAAAAAACTGTTTCATGCTGTGATTTCCCTCCTGTAATATTTTAGAAGTTTCTTAATTATACTTGAAAAATTTTTACGTGTCAACTGCACGCCCGGCAGAAATGCGCAGGCTTTGGCAGGAAGCAGAACGGCTCTCCGGCATGGTTTCCATGGCCGGAAAAAAGCACCTGTCCTTGCTGTTTTTTGCAGAAACATGCGCAGGCGAAGAAACAGCCCGCGTTTTATTAAAAAAAGAGCTATCGCTTCAACGGTCGCTTTCCGTTTATTCGACAGCTCTTTTCTGCTGGTCGGAGTAATGAGATTCGAACTCATGGCCTTTTGCACCCCATGCAAACACGCTACCAAACTGCGCCATACCCCGACAACACTAACTATTATACAATCATTAAAACCATTTTGCAACTGCAAAATGCAAAATTACAAAAACTTTTTTACGGGGCACAGCTTCGGCACGATTCGTTGCTTTTCGTGAGGGCTTATGGTAGAATACACTCAAGCGGCGGACCGTGCGCCGAATGGTGAATTGTGGAAGCTGCTTCCGGTGTCTGCCGGGGGCCGCGCAGGTAAATGGAGGAAAATATGGATTTATTGTTTTACAATGGCGTTATCCACACGATGGATGAAGAAGAGCGCGTGGTAGAAGCCGTAGGCGTTACCGACGGAAAGATCAGCTTTGTCGGTTCCAACGAAGAGGCGGCGAAGTTAGAGGCAGCGGAAAAGGTCGACCTGGGCGGAAAGCTGATGCTGCCGGGATTTATCGAAGGCCACATGCACCTGTGCAGCTATGCGTTTACCAACAACAACGTCATGCTGTTCGACTGCAAATCCGTGGAGGATTGTCTGGAGGCGGCCAAGCGTTTCCGGGCAGCGCACGATGACCTGAAATGGATGTACTGCCGCGGCTGGAACGAGGATAACTTTACGGAAAAGAGATATCCCACCAGAGAAGAACTGGATGCGATTTGCCCGGATATTCCCATCCTGATGGTGCGTGTCTGCGGCCACGTAGGCATCTGCAATACGCTGGCGTTCAATAAGATTCAGGAGTTGAAAGAAGCAAAGCCGCTGCAGAACCAGATGGATTTCGAAGGCGGACGGCTCTACGAAGACGCCTGCCAGCTGTACTATCACATTCTGGAAAAGCCGTCGCAGGAGTACGTGGAAGGCCTGCTAAAGTTCGGCATGAAGGCGCTGAATCAGTGCGGCATCACCACCTGCCAGCCCGATGATTTTTCGTCCATCCCCGGCGCTGACTGGAAGCTGATTATGAGCGCTTACAAATCGCTGGAGGAAAGAGGCGAGATGACGGCCCGCGTCTACGAGCAGTGCCTGTTTATGCGCTATCCCGAATACGAAGAATTCCTGGCAGAGGGCTACCGCACCGGTCAGGGCGGCGAGTATTTTACTGTAGGACCGCTGAAGCTTCTGCAGGATGGCTCGCTGGGCGCAAAGACCGCGGCGCTGACCAAACCCTATATCGGTACAGAGGATAACTACGGCATCGTTACCATTGCGCAGGAGGATCTGGATCGCTACGTTATGACTTCGCAGAAGAACAACATGCAGATTGCTGTGCACTGCATCGGTGATCGCGCCATGGAGATGGTACTGGAGGCCATCGAAAAGGCGCAGGCTGCCTGTCCGAGAGAGGACTGCCGCCACGGCATCGTCCACGTGCAGATTACCACAAAGGAAATTTTAGAGCGCATGGCAAAGGATGACGTAATCGCTTACATCCAGCCCGTCTTTATCGGCTATGACATGGATATTGTAGAGGATCGCATAGGCAAGGAGCGCACGGCGGATACTTACGCCTGGAAGACCATGGACGACATGGGCATCCTCACCGTAGGCGGTTCCGATGCGCCCATCGAGAGCTTTGACATTTTAGAAAACATCTACTATGCCGTTACCCGCGAAAAGCTTGCCGGAGGTCCGGAAGGCGGCTGGCTGCCCGACCAGAAGGTCAGCGTAAACGAAGCAGTGCGCATGTTTACCACCCACGCAGCGAAGGCACGCTTTGGCGAAAACGAATACGGCAGCGTAAAGGAAGGCATGAAGGCTGATTTGGTGGTGCTTTCTGATAACATCTACGAAATCGAACCACATAAGATTAAGGACGTAAAAGCGATCCGCACCGTGGTTGGCGGAAAGACCGTCTATCAGGCGTAGGAAAGCCGCCTGTTCAAACTGGCGCCACCCTCTGGGCGGCGTCAGTTTTCTGCTGTAAAATGCAGTGCGCCTGGGGCGGATAACAAACAGAAAATGCAAAGGAGTCAGAAGATGAGTGTTCAGGAAATAAAGCCTATCAAAGAGGGCAAGGTACGCGAAATTTACGATAACGGCGACAGTCTGATTATGGTTGCAACCGACAGAATCAGCTGCTTTGATGTCATTCTCCACAACCGGGTAGATAAGAAGGGCGCTGTGCTGACCCAGATGTCTAAATTCTGGTTTGACATGACAAAGGATATTGTGCCAAACCACATGATTTCTGTCGATGTGGCAGATATGCCGGAATTTTTCAGACAGCCGCAGTTTGACGGCAACAGCATGCTGTGCCGAAAATTAAATATGATGCCCATTGAATGTGTTGTCCGCGGCTATATAACCGGCAGCGGCTGGGAGAGTTATCAGAAAACCGGTGAGGTATGCGGCATCAAACTGCCAGAGGGCTTGCGCGAATCCGACAAACTGCCGGAGCCAATTTACACTCCGTCCACCAAGGCAGAAATCGGTGATCACGACGAATATATTTCTTTTGAGCAGAGCGCTGATCACCTCGAAAAGAGCTTTCCTGGAAAAGGGCGCGAATACGCGCAAAAGCTCCGGGATTGTACCATTGCCTTATATAAAAAATGTGCTGCGTATGCGCTCAGCCGCGGCATTATCATCGCAGATACGAAGTTTGAATTTGGTCTGGACGAAGAGGGAAATATTGTGCTCGGCGACGAGATGCTTACCCCCGACAGCTCCCGCTTCTGGCCGGCAGAAGGCTATGAACCCGGACACGGGCAACCTTCCTTCGACAAGCAGTTCGCAAGAGACTGGCTGAAGGCAAACCCGGACCACGGCTGGACGCTGCCGCAGGATATTGTAGACAAGACCATCCATATTTATTTAGAAGGCTATGAGAAACTGACCGGAAAGGCTTTATAGATAAAACCGCGCGTGGAAACGCGCGTCTAAAGGCATCTGTAACTGTTACAGATTTAAGAGCACCAGCGCTGTGGCAATCATGGCGGTAGCGATGATTTCCCGCTTTGTCAGCCGTTCCTTAAACAGCACCACGCTGGCCAGGTTGATGATGATGATGACGGCCCCGCTGTAGACGGGAAAGACGATGTACGCCGGAAGAACTGCGGCGGCGCTGACCATGCTAAAGGTGATTCCGACATTGGGAATGCCGATGAGCGCACCGTAGGCCACATCTTTTCGGGTGAGCGGCTCTTTCTGAACGAGGATCACAACCAGCATAATCACTGCGCACAGCAGAAAGGTAACAAAGGTGTAAAGCGTTTTCAGCTCCGGCTGGCAGAGGATGCCAAACACCTTGGAGATAAAGTCGATACAGCCGCCGGTGAGAAACACCAGCGCCAGCAGGCCGTAATTCTTTTTCCGGCTGTCAGCGTTCTGACTGGCGGCCTGGTCGGATTCTTTTTCGCAGGAATACAGGACTGCGGCAATCGCTAAAGCGATGCCAAAGGCCTTCAGCACCGTGGGATATTCCCGGAATAAAAGGGCGGAAAGCAGGGTGGGGATTAAAATTCCCAGCCGGTTGTAGGTGGTGGTAATCCCTGCACCATTGGTGCGCAGGCTGCTCTGCTGAAGCAGCAGGCAGGTGGTCATAAGACAGGCATTGACCAGGGCCAGGCCCGCGGCGATTCCGATGTGCGCTGAAAAAAGGCCCTGCAGGGCAAAACCGCTGCCGGTACCTGCGCCTTCGCCCAGGGCCAGGCCTCCGCCGAAAAGAAAGATGAAGCATGCGCCGAACAGGTAGTTGCATAGGACCACGGATTTGCGGTGCGCGTCTGCGGTTTCTGCGCGTTTCATAGAGAAAATCATAAGCGTATTGGCAGCGATGGCGATTAAAAGACTTTCCACAGGATTGTTTTTCCTTTCTTTTTCATTTCGCTGGCCGGAAGACAACAGGGACTGGAGCACAGTCCCTGTTGTGTTATGTTTTGCTTGCTATGCTTCTTTTGTTACCGTTCGTAGATGAAGCATCCGTCCAGCATGGTTTTTTCGACTTGTATGTTTTTGATAGATTCATTATCGGTGGTTAAGAGGTTTCTGTCAAGCAGAACCAGATCCGCCAGCTTACCGGGCTCGATGGAGCCTTTGTAGCTTTCTTCACCGTTTTGGATGGCGCCGTTTAAGGTGAGCATGCGCAGGGCCTGAGGCAGCGTGATAGCCTCGCGGGTGCCCAGGCAGTGGCCGCGCATTCCCTTCCGAGTAACGGCTGCGTACAGATTCCAGAAGGGGTTTACATCCGCGCAGGGCATGTCGGTGCTGAGAGAGCAGACGATTCCGGCCTTCTGATAGGAGTTCAGCGGCAGGAATTCCTCCTGCTTTTCTTTTGTTAAAATTTGATCGTAGCCGTCGGCCTCGCCGTAGATAAACGAGCCCTGCACCGAAGCCATAATGCCCACCTCTCCCATCTTGGCAAGCGCCTCTGCCGTGGGGTAGTAGGCGTGGATGATGTGGTGCCTGTGGGGGCGGGGATTGGCCTTGATCGCTTTGTACATGGCATCCACCGCCTTTTCGATAGCCACATCGCCCATGACGTGAATGCCCACATCCCATCCGCTGTCGTGGGCGGTTTTGATGTATTGATCCAATTTGTCGATATCCAGGCGCAGGGTCAGCTGACGCAGGTCGGACTCGCCCTTGTAGGGCCAGGATTTCAGCGCTGTGCCGGAAGTCAGGCCGCCGTCGATGGCCATTTTCAGAGACGTGTAGCGAATCCATTCGTCGCCGTAGCCGGAGCTGAAGTGGTAAGTGTCGATGAGGCTGCTGAGGACGGCTTCATCCTGCATCAGGGTAAAGCCGTACCAGTTGGGCATCAGGTCGATGCGGCAGCTGAGTTTTGCCTGCCGCCGCAGGTTGTGATAGGCCTTGCAGACCGCTGCGCTGACGCCCGGCTCCGAAACGCTGGTAATGCCATACTTTTTATATTCGCTCAGGGCCAGGGCAATGGACTGCTCCAGCACTTCGATGGAGGGTTCTCCCTTGCCCGCACCGAATTCATCCGAGCCAAAGGGGCCAGGCATAACCTCCCGAACTAGCAGCACCGCATTTCCATGGAGTACGCCGGTGGGCTCGCCTGTCTGGGGATCGCGCTCGATTCTGCCCTTCTGCGGGTCGGGGGTATCTTTGGTAATGCCTGCTGCGGCAAGGGCCAGGCTGTTGACGCTGCTGGCGCCGAAGATCCGCTCGATGACTACAGGGTTTTCGGGGCTTGCTGCATCCAGATCGTAGCGGTTGGGAGCTCGGTTTTCCGCAAACTGGGATTCGATGTAACTGCCCCCCTGAAGCCACTGCCCCGGTTCCATGCAGGCGACCCGGCGGGCGATTTTTTCCTGCAGGCCGGCGATGGTGTCGATGCCGAATACCACGATGCCGTCGTACATCAAGCCGGCTTCCCAGATGTGGTTGTGTCCGTCGTGGATGCCCGGGATTAAGGAATGGGCATGACAGTCTATTTTCTGCGTATGAGGGCCGGCCAGAGCGCAGATCTCTTCGTTGTCGCCTACCGCGGTAATGCGGTTGCGGCAGACAGCCACCGCCTGGTAAATCTCATCGTTTTCGTTGACGGTGTGCACGGTGGCGTTATAGAAAATAATATCTGGCGTTTCGTTTTGTCTAAGTAACATAGATGACAATCCTTTCTGCGGTTTATGCGTATTTTTTAGCGGCGAAGGCATGCAGGCCGAAGAGGGCAGCTACGATCATCGCTGTAGTGGTAAGGAGTCCCAGCAGGGGAGATACCAGTCCGCCGACTAAAAATCCAGCCGCCGAGCTTGTGCCGACAGTCAAGCTGTAGGGAAGCTGAGTTCTCACGTGTTGGATGTGGTCGGCTCCGGCCGCTGTTGAGGCTAAAATCGTGGTGTCGGAAATGGGCGAGCAGTGATCGCCAAAGACGCCGCCGCTTAAGCAGGCACCGATCATCAGCTCCATGGGAATGTGGAACTGGGCAGCGATGGGAAGGGCGATGGGCATGGTGATGGCCCAGACGCCCCAGGAGCTTCCCGTGGAAAAACCCACAAAGGCACCGACGATAAAGATCATCACAGGCATCAGTCCCGGGGCGATGGAATTGGCTTCCACCAAGTGGATCAGATATCCCTTCAGGTCCATAACGCCGGTGAGGGAGCCGATGGACCAGGCCAGCACTAAGATGATGGGGATGTCTGCATTCAAAGCAACGCCCTTGGTAAACTGCTCTACGATATTCTTGTAGCCGAAAATGCCGGAGCGCGCTCCTAAAAGCCCTGCGGCTACGGATGCCGTAAAGAATCCCAGCGTGATGGAAAGAACGATATTGGCATTGCGGAAGGCTCCGCCCAAGCCGTTTGCTTTCATATCTCCGGTCCACAGGATCATAACGATCAGGGTGACAAACAGGGTGCAAAGCGGCAGGATAAAATTCATCGTCGTAATGTTTTTACCGCTGAACAGATCCTCTTCGTCCAGGTCGTACTTCGTCATCGGCACATCGTTTTCGCCGATGAGCTTTCCCGTTTCTATGGCGCGCTTTTCCGCTTCGTACATGGGCCCGATATCCAGCTTTGTCAGGATGACAAACAACAGCGCCAGCATGCCGAAGATGGCGTAAAAGTTAAAGGGAATGGCTTTGACAAAGGTCAGCCACGGGTTGTCTGTAATCGCCAGGGCCGCAAAGGCTGCAGCGATCAGGCCTGTGGCATAGGAGCTGTAGCTGGTGATGGGCGACAGCGTGGCAAAGGGACAGCCCATAACATCGCAGATGTAAGCTAACTTTACCCGGGAAACCCGCAGCTTTTCGGTGATCGGTCGCATGATGGAGCCCAGCGTCAGCGTCGGTTCGGTAAAGATAAAGGCAAAGGCGCTGAAATAAGTAATCAGCTGCGCCTGGGTTCTGCTCTTTACCCGCTTTGTAATCAGTTCGCCGAAGGCCTTCGAGGCCCCAGATACCTGGAACATGTAGACAAAGCCACCGCAAGCCGTAATCAGCATCAGTGTGCCTGCATTGTATTCGTTGCCGATGTTGGGAATAAAAAAGTCGGAAATCATCATCGGAAGCCCCACGAGCGGATTCCATCCGCTTAAGATGGTAGTGCCGACCCACAGGCCTACGACTAAAGAAAGGATGGTTTGCTTGGTAATCAGTGCGAGGCCGATGGCGACCAGTGGAGGAACAATTGTTAAAATACCGTATTCCATAAGAATCTCCTTTCGCAGCTTCATTTCACAGCTTCGTTTGTGTGTCTGCTCCTTCCGACCGCCGGGTATGCGCATTTTGCGGCAATCGAAGGTGCGTCTTGCGCTTTCTTGGATATCCATTATGGACAGTATATTACATATGATATGCGGATTCATTATCCACAGTTGCCAAAAATACAACGGCGGTTTTACAACAAAGGATAGGAAGCGATTTTCGCATGTTTGCGATTTGTATTCACCGCAGCTATGCCTGGTTTTTCATATCCAGCAGGTGTATGCCCAGCTCTAAAAACAGCCGCGTCGTTCCATCCTCCAAGTCGATGTGAAACGTGTGCCTTAGCTTTTCCAGCCGGTAAAGCATGGTTTTGTAGTGGACGAATAGCTGCTTTGCAGTGCGCCTGGCATTGCAGCCACACGCAAGGTAGGCTTTCAGCGTTTCGTAAAACTGCGTATTGCTTTTCTGGTCGTAGTCGTAGACAGCCCGCAGATTTTCCGGTATGATTTCGTTCAGCGCGCCGATTTCGTTCAGCCGCATAAACAGTTTCAGCAGGCTGTTGTCAGCGTAGCAGGCGATAAAGCTGCAGTCCTTGCCGTTGATCAGCTCACCGTAGGAAATCGTGGCCCACGCCTGATGATAGCTGCCGGCGGCATTGGTAAGCCCGCAGACGATCTCCCCGATGCCGATCTGAAAGTGCATGCCGGAAAACTGCATGGTCAGCATGTGCAGGAGCCGGGAGCAGTAAACTTTCATTTCCTCGTAGCTTTCCTGTTTGCGCTTTTGCCCCACTCTGTGCAGGATATAGATGGCATTGTCAAATTTGGTTACAATATCCTGTTCGTAGTGCCTGCAGTTAAAGTTTTCGATGTGGTTCATAATGCGGTCGTTCATAAATTCGTACTGGGTGATATAGCCGTTGGTATCCAGGCGAAGGCGATCCATGGGGCCCGTGGGATTGACGGCAAAAAAGCAATATTCGGCGTCGGTAGCCACGCTCAGCCGTTTGGCGCGGCGCTTGATTTCATCCTCTTTATCCTCCTTTCTGTAGATCAGGTCGTAGATAAAATCGCTGACAAATTTGTATTCCACATCGCGGAGTTCCAGACGGCGGCGCATTTCCGTCAGCGCAGCGTTAGCGAAAATCTCCAGGAGCATCATGTCCATTTCTTCGTAGGAAGTTTCCAGATCAAAAATGGCCAGATATCCTTTGGGCATGCCTTCTAAAAGCACGGGAAACAGCAGCCGGTTGCAGCCTGGCTTCGGTGCATCCGGACGGAGAAAATGCACGTATTGCTTGTAATAAAAGAGATTGTGCAGCTCGCAGCGGTGCAGGTCGTTTTCATCCCGGTCGTAGTCGCACAGCCGCGTGTCTGTAATATCCGTAACGTTGAAAAATTCATCGTAGATGATGACAGGATTCTTCATCAGGCTGTGGAAATAGCGGATCATGGCCAGCAGATCCGGCTGTTTTAAGGTGATGTCGTTGAATTTTAAGTTGGCCTCGATGATCTTTTCGTACCAGAGCTGGTGGCTTTGCGCGAGCACGCAGCGAAGCAAATACGCCGTTTTGTAAAGTGTCTGCCCATCGCTGAAATACAGACAGTTGCTGCTTGCGGATACGCCCTGTGGCAAGTCGCCTTGCGGATGCCTGCCCTGCAAAAGGCCATCCTGCACAAGCGGGCTTTGCAGAGGACTGCTTTGCTGAGAGCGTTGCAGAGGAATCGCTGTCGAAAAGGCCTCGCCCATCTTCGGCTGCAGTCTCAGATACAGAGTTTTCTGATCGAAACTTTCTGCCGCTGCTTTCGCTGCTTCGGCATTCATCGCTTTTATATTTCTCGCTTCATCGCTTTCAGCTTCAACCGTAAGCGCCTCAACAGTGGAAATCCTAAGCAGAGGCTTTGCTGCTTTTAAAATGTCCGCCAGCTCGGTATAGCCCATATCGCCTGCAAGCGCAATGAGATTGTCCATCGTCCGCATGGTTGAGTTCCTTTCTTTTTGTCGTCCGGCAATGGCTTGTCGTTGGTGTGATCGACTTGCCGGTTCGTCGGCGCACGTAGTCAGCTGCTGGTTTATCAGCGCACCCGCCGCCGGATTTGCCGGATTGCGGGTACCTCTTTTGTTTCTATTATGCGCCATAGAAAGGAAATTTTCAATGCGAATGAAACCAGTACCAATCATAGTAACGGAATTGAAATTTATGTAAAATAAAGAAAATTTATCTTGATATAAATTACAATTTATGGTAATATGAGCGTAATCGTTGTTGTTGAACCCCAATATACCGCTGCTACGCTGAAAGTATACTGGCTCCGCTTCAGCAGAATCCATGTGCTGGAGAAGAAATTTATACCAGCAAAAGGCGCCTGGGGGTAAAATTCCAGCAAAGAACCGGACAAAAACAGGGCGTGTACAGGCGAAACGCTGTACGCAGGCAGTGACAATGGCGAACGTTTATGCTATGATAAATCCAGGGGATTGGGAAGGGAATATATGAGTGAATTTTTAATGAAACTGAAGGTGGACTTCGCCTTTAAGCAGGTGATGCGCAATGAAAACGCCCGCCTGGGCTTTCTCTCGGCCATGCTGCAGATGCCGCCAGAGGATATCCGCGAAACGCGGTTGTTAGACACCCACCTCAACAAGCTGCACAAAGACGACAAGCTGGGAATTTTAGATGTGCGGGTCTGCCTGAACAGCGATGCGGAAATCGACATCGAAATCCAGCTGGCTCCCTTTCCTGCCTGGACGAAACGGGCGCTGTTCTATCTCTCAAAGATGTATGCAAGCCAGCTGAAAGAAGGCGAGGAATACCATCGGATGAAGAAGTGCATCAGCATCAGTATTCTGGACTTTGCTCTATTTTCCGGGCAGAAGGAATTTTATTCCCGCTTTCATCTGTGGGAAGATACGCGGCGCCTGCTGTACAGCGACCAGATGGAGCTTCATGTGCTGGAGCTTCCCAAACTGCCGGAGGAATTAAAAGAAGATGCCAGCGACATGCTATTATGGGCGAAATTTATCAATGCGGAGAAAAAGGAGGAACTTGACATGCTGTCGGAGAAAAATCCTTATATCAAAGAAGCCTACGAAACGCTGCAGGAGGTCAGCCAGGACAGGGCGACGCAACTGGAATATCTGGCGAGAGAGAAGGCCATCCGCGACCACAACTACCTGATGGTCGAAGCAGAACGGCGGGGCATTGAAATCGGCGAGCAGCGCGGCATACAGGCCCTGATTTTAGACGGCATAGAAGAGAATTTCTCAAAAGAGAAAATATTGTTGAAGCTGCAGAAGCGGTTTGACTTGACAGAGGAACAAGCAGGGAAATATTATGCTGCCGCTTTGCAATCCCAATAAACTTGGAACGGGAGTTATCCCGATGCTGATGAGAGGATGAGGGAACGAACAATGATCAATCACGTACAACCGGCTGCACCATTTCAAAAAAAGGGCTCTGCGCCTTTCACGAGGCCGGGTACAGTGCTTTCCTGGCTTGCAGGAATTTTGCTCTGCGCATCCCTTGTGCTGACTGGCTGCGCAGGCGAAAAGGAAGAAGGGCCAGAAGTAGCTGTCACCGAAACGGAAACGGCGGAATGGAAGTGGGCGGAAGGCGATACTTTCCTGTTTACAGAGCTGCCGGCGGAAAGCAAAGCGGAGCTTTCTGATTTCTTTGAAGGAAAATCGAGAGCGGAATGGGAGGCTGAGGCGGATGCCAGCGGTGCTGTGCTGCTTTGGGCAGAGGGAATTACCGCATCTTCTTCCGGCGGCTGTGCGCTCTTCAGCTCCAACCGAAATTGTCTGAATACCCAGGGGGTTTCGCTGTTTCTTGCGGATTGCAAAACGGGAAAGGAAACGCTGCTGCTAAACGGCACAGATGGCGCCTGTTATTTTGCAACCGGCTGGCTGCCAGATGGCAGTTGTGCGGTAGTTGAGGCTTCGAAGGATGGCGTTCGAAGCTATCTGCTTTGCGATCTGCAGGGACAGACACAGCCCATAGATCTGGGATGCGAAGCGCCGTTCATTCTCGACTTCCGCCAGGGTGCCGCTGTGTTTTCTGCCGGGGATGATGCGACCGCGGTAAACTATGGCCGGATACAGGGCGACGGTTCTGTAAGCGGATTGCGTACCTTTTCACTGGAGGAAGGCTTTTTTATGGGAGATTGTCAAATAAGCCCGGATCTGGACATAGCAGCATTCAAAATACGGGAAAGCTACGAGAGTCCGGATCGGGATGTGGTGCTGTGGAGTGCCGTATCCGGAAAGGCTGAGACGCTGCCGGTTCCCGAAATTCCCGGTGCTTCGGATATTGCCGCTATCGACTTAAACTGGAGCGGGCAGGAGCTTTGCGTCAATTTCAGCGTGATGCAAAATGGGGAACAAGGGACCGCAGCGATGAGGTGGACGGATCAATAGAGAAAAGAACTAAAAAAGACCAATCCAGAGGCTGTGACGCTATGTCGCAGTTTTTGCATACGCATAATTCAACAGCAGGCTTTCAAAAAACGAAAAAATGTGAAAAATCACATTTTTACACGGCGTTTTGTCTGACAATTCAGGTGTATTTTAAAAGGCGAAGAAATCCGTTCGAAGTGAAAGGAGGAATTATGGCGAAATATATTATAAAGCGCATTCTTTATTCCATACTTACGATATGGTGCATCATAACCATCACATTCTTTCTGATGAAAATCATCCCCGGCGATCCCTTCGCTGCAGAAAAGCTGCCCAATGCAGCGGTTAAGGCGGCGATCAGCAAGCAGTACGGGTTCGACCAGCCGTTGTATATTCAGTACGTTAAGTACCTCGGGAACTTCGTACGCGGTGATTTCGGCATTTCGTATCAGAAGGCCGGCGTCACCGTCAACAAAATCATCGGCGACGGCTTTCCCTATTCGCTGACCATCGGCATATGGGCTTCGTGCCTCGTAGTGATTGTGGGGGTTTCCATGGGCATCGTCAGCGCTCTGCGCCAGAATAAAATCGCAGACCGCTTGATTATGGTAATGTCCACACTGGGCTCCACCATTCCCAGCTTCGTGCTCGCCACCGGGTTTCTCTACCTGTTCAGCAAGACGCTGGGCATCGTTCCAGCCTTTGGCGTAGATGAGGCTGCCGGTTATATCGGGCCCGTGCTGGTAATCGGCGCATTCTCTACCGCATTTATCACCCGTCTGACAAGGACCTCCATATTAGAGGTTTTGCAGCAGGATTACATACGGACAGCCCGTTCCAAGGGACTGTCGGAATTTCGCGTCATCGTCAAGCACGCGCTGCGCAATGCGCTGCTGCCGGTGGTTACCTATGTGGGGCCGATGATCGCATCCATCGTAACCGGTTCCTTCGTTATCGAAAAGGTGTTTGGCATCCCTGGCATCGGAAAACTGTTTACCGAGAGCATCATCAACCGGGATTACACCATGATTATGGGAATCACTACGTTCTTCGCCGTATTTTTGGTGATTACCGTTTTGGTGGTCGACGTAGCCTACGTGCTGATCGACCCGAGAATCAAATACGAATAGGAGGGGAAGACCGTGGCAAAGTTACATCAAACGAAGACGCCGCCGATACAGGAGCAGGTTCTGCAGGCGCAGGCGTCGCCTTCCGCCTCTGAAAGTGCGGAATATATGAGCAATCCATGGGATTTTCTGGACGAAAGCCGCAAAGATGCGGAGGAAATCAGCCGCAAGAGTCTGACCTATGCGCAGGATTGCTGGTTCCGGCTGCGGCGGAACAAAACCTCGATGCTGGCGCTTTGCGTCATCGCACTCATGGTGCTGTCTGCGATTTTCATTCCTTTGTTTTGGGGCTATTCCTACGAAGACCAGAACCTGAACTTCGCCAACATTCCGCCGAAGCTGGATATTTACCAGTTAGACGAAGATACATATGTATATATCACCAAAGAATACAAAGCGGTCTTAGTATCGGAAAAGGGCGATCTTCTGGAAATGGCGCAGCTGGTCAACGACGATAAGACCAACCGCATCTATCGCTACGAGGTCGGCGGAAAGCCGCTGGTGATCGACTACAGCATTTATTTTAACGCCCGGAAGGAAATGCAGCAGCTGGAAGCTCTCGAACGCAAGGGTAAGGATATTCTGGCAGGACAGGTGAGATTCCTGCAAAAATACGAGCACTCGTGGGAGAAAGACGATGTGGTATCGGCGCACGAGCTCGAGCTGATTATGGAAAACAAGCTGACGCGCTTTGAGGTCAGCTACGATTCGCAGGTGATTACCGCTCACAAGACGGTATCGAACCACACCTATATCTGGGGAAGCGATTCTCTGGGCAGAGATATTTTTATCCGCGTCATGTACGGCGCGAGGATGTCGCTGTTAGTGGGCTTTATGGCGGCGCTGATCAATTTCGTCATCGGCGTATTCTACGGCGGTATTGCCGGATATTTTGGCGGCCGGCTGGATAACGTGATGATGCGCGTGGTGGATATTGTCAGTTCCATTCCCATGATGCTCTACGTAATATTGATTATGGTTGTTTTGGGGCCGGGGCTGCAATCCATTATCCTGGCCATGAGCGTTACCTACTGGGTGGACATGGCCCGCATCGTCCGGGCGCAGGTATTGAGCCTGCGCGAGCAGGAATTCGTCATGGCGGCGCAGCTGCTTGGCGCATCGACGAAGCGGATTTTAATCAAACATCTCATTCCCAATGTAATGGGACCTGTTATGGTATCCATGTCCATGCAGATTCCCAGCGCCATGTTTACCGAAGCCTTTTTAAGCTTTATCGGCCTTGGCGTATCGGCACCGCAGGCATCCTGGGGAACGCTGTGCAACGACGCACTGATGGGGCTGTCGTCGTATCCGTACCAGATGTTTTATCCGGCGCTGGTGATGTCCATTACCATTTTAGCCTTCAATCTGTTCAGCGACGGGCTGAGAGACGCGCTGGACCCCAAGCTGAGAAAGTAGGAGGGGAGAGTCATGTCGAGAAAAATATTGGAAGTGGATCAGCTTCGGACCTCCTTTTTCACCCACCTGGGCGAGGTGCAGGCCATCCGTGGCGTCAGCTTTTGCCTAAACGAAGGCGAATCCATCGGCATCGTTGGAGAATCGGGCAGTGGAAAGAGTGTTACATCGCTTTCCATCATGCGGCTGTTGCAGCATCCCGGCAAGGTGGTGGGCGGGGAAATCCGCCTTCACGGAGAAAACCTGCTGCAGTATACGCCGCAGCAGATGCGCAAGGTCCGCGGCGAGAAGATCGCCATGATCTTTCAGGACCCGATGACTTCCATGAATCCGGTCTATACCATAGGAAATCAGATCGAAGAAATGATTTTAGAGCATAAAAATCTCACGAAGCAGGAAGCCCGGGAGCGAGCAGTGGAAATGCTTGGCATGGTGGGGATTCCTTCGCCGGAACAGCGATTGAAGAACTATCCTCACGAATTTTCGGGAGGCATGCGCCAGCGGGCCATGATCGCCATGGCGCTGTCCTGTTCGCCGCAGATTCTCATCGCCGACGAACCGACCACGGCGCTGGATGTTACCATCCAGGCGCAGATCCTGCGGCTGATTAAAAAGCTCAATGAAGAGATGAACATGTCCACCATCCTGATTACCCACGATCTGGGTGTGGTGGCCGACGTCTGCCAGCGGATTTTAGTCATGTACGGCGGGCTGATTATGGAAGAGGGGACGCGGAGCCAGATTTTCTACCATCCCCGGCATCCCTATACGATGGGCCTCTTAAAATCCATACCCAAGGCCAGTGATCAAAAGCAGAGGCTGATTCCCATATTGGGAACGCCGCCCGACTTGCTGCATCCGCCGGCCGGCTGCCCCTTCTGCAGTCGCTGCAGCTTTGCTATGAATATCTGCCGCGAAAAGCAGCCACCCTATTTTAAGGATGCGGATGGGCATCGCGTCATGTGCTGGCTGCTTTCCGAAGAGGCGCCTTATGTAGAGGCCTACGAAAAACAGAAAGGCGGTGTGCGGGCATGAGCGGACAACGACTGATCGAAGCGGTTCATCTGAAGAAATACTTTGCGAAAGAATCCGGGTTTCTGAAGAAGCAGACACAGTATGTGAAAGCTGTGGACGATGTATCCTTTTACATTGATAAAAAAGAAACGCTGGGGCTTGTGGGAGAATCCGGATGCGGAAAGTCCACCACCGGCCGCACTTTGATCCGGCTGTATCAGCCTACGGAGGGAAGCATCCTCTACGATGGCGTAGATATTTCCCATCTGTCGACAACAGAGCTGATGCCCTACCGCAAAAAAATGCAGATGATTTTTCAGGACCCTTACGCTTCGCTGAACGCCAGGATGACGGTAGCCGACATCATCGGCGAACCGCTGGAGATTCACAACCTGATGCAGGGAAAGGAAAAGGCGGAGCGCATCCGGGAGCTTTTAGAGACCGTAGGCCTGCGCGCAAGCCACGCAAGCCGCTATCCTCACGAATTTTCCGGTGGACAGCGGCAGAGGATCGGCATCGCCCGGGCGTTGGCGGTCAATCCGGAATTCATCATTTGCGACGAGCCGATTTCGGCATTGGATGTATCCATCCAGGCGCAGGTGGTGAATATGCTGGAGGATTTGCAAGAGCAGCTGGGGCTGACGTACCTGTTTATCGCGCACGACTTATCCATGGTGCGCCATATTTCCAACCGCGTGGGCGTAATGTATCTGGGAAGCCTGGTGGAAATTGCCGACAGAAACGAGCTTTATAACCATCCGGCGCATCCCTATACGCAGGCGCTTTTATCCTCCATTCCCATCGCCGACCCGGAGCTGACAAAGCAAAAGCAGAGCATTGTTTTGGAAGGAGACGTGCCCAGCCCGCTAAACCCGCCGACAGGCTGTAAATTTAGAACCCGCTGCCGCTATGCGCAGCAGCGCTGTGCGGAAGAAACACCGCAGCTTGTAGAAATATCCCCCGGTCATTGCGGAGCCTGCCACATGCTGTAAGGCAGGAAAACGGCCTGCGGCTGGCTTTTGCCAGCCGGCAATGCGTAAAAAGCAGGGCCGTTTTGCCGCTTCGCAGGCGGCGCCCATGTGATAGATCTCACTGTTGTTATATCAAGGAGGAGAGAACATGAAAGCAAAGAAATTAGCAAGTCTGTTTCTGGCAATGTTGCTGTGCCTGTCGCTTCTGGCAGGATGCGGCGGTTCCGGAGACGGAGAGGGAAGCGGAGATGGCGATCAGCAGGCATCCGGTTCCGACGGCATTTTAGTCTGGAACATCGGAACAGAGCCGAAGTACATCGACCCGCAGCTCAACACGTCTGCCGACGGTGGGCATGTAGACAACAACTTATTCGAAGGGCTGATGGTGGATACCAGAGACGGCCTGCAGTATGGCGTGGCAGAAAGCTACGACATCAGCGCTAACGAGGAGGGCGTGGAAAACACAGTCTACACCTTCCATCTGAGAGAAGATGCCAAGTGGTCCGACGGCCAGCCGGTAGTAGCCGGAGACTTCGTCTACGCCTGGGTGCGGGCCTGCAAACCCGAAACCACAGCAAGCTCTGCAAACCTGATCTTCGATTATGTCAAGGGCGCCAAGGAATTCTACAACGGCGAGGGTGCAATCGAGGACATTAAAATCGAAGCAGTGGATGAGCACACCCTGCGGGTAGAGCTGTACAACCCCGTACCCTACTTCCTGAACCTGACGGCATTCTATACCTACATGCCTGTTAGAGAGGATGTAGTGGAAGGACAGGTAGGCTGGGACAAAGATCCTGCAACCTGTATTTCCAACGGCCCCTTCAAGCTGGCGGAGTACAAAATCGGATCGCACATCCTGATGGAAAAGAACGAGCACTACTGGGATGCGGACAATGTTAAATTGGCTGGCGTCAAGGGTCTGATGATTCAGGAAGCCACCACAGCGATGCAGGGATATGAAGCCGGGGATATCCAGGTTAACGGCAATATTCCGCAGGAAGATATTCCGAAGCTTCTGGCGGAAGACCCCAACTTCTATTCCGACCCGTCCATGAGCTCCGCGTTCTATTCCTTTAACGTTGACGTAGAGCCGACCAACGATGTCAATGTAAGAAAAGCGCTGACGCTGGCCATCGACAGAAAGCAGCTTGTCGAGCAGGTGCTGCGGGGCGGCGAAGTTCCGGCAGCAGCTTACGTACCGCCTTCATTCTCCCTGTCGGATGGAACCACATCCTTCCGCGAACTGGGTGCTGACGGAAAAGCGGTAAAAGAATACGGCATCGACCCGTGGGCAGCGCAGGTAGACGAAGCGCAGGCGTATCTGGCAGCGGCCGGATATCCCGGCGGAGAGGGCTTCCCGGAAATCGAGCTGCTTTACAATCAGAGCGAAAACGATAAGAAAATCGCAGAGGCCATCCAGAATATGTGGAAGGAAAACCTGGGCATTACCGTAAACCTGAGAAGTGAAGAATGGGGAACCTTCATCAGCTCCAGATACAATGGAAACTTCGTTATCTGCCGCGGCAACTGGGGCGGAGACTATAATGACCCCATGACGATGATGGATCTGTTCAGCTCTTACGGCATTAACTATTCGCAGTGGAGATGGGCTCCCTTTGCCGACCGCGAAACCGATACGGTGATGAATCCTGCCAACCAGCGCTACGACGAGCTGCTGATTGCAGCAGGTAAAACCACTGGCACGGAGAGAGATCAGTTGCTGAAGGAAGCGGAAAAGCTTCTGGTTGAAGAAGAAGCGGTTATCCTGCCGCTGTACTATCCCACCGATGCATACGTGATCGACGGTGCAAAGGTCATGGGCGTAGACAAAGCGCCGATGGGGCACTGGATCTTCAAAAATGCGGAGTTGATCGACTGATCGCAGGCGAGGACACCGGCGACAGAAACGATACGAACGACAGACCAGACAGAGGAGCCGCGATGCGGTTCCTCTGTTTTTAACAGAAGAAAAAAGGGGGGCGGCTGCGGTAGCGGTGCGGTATAAAAGAATACCGATGCGCAAGAAACAGTATAGGCGCAGATAAAATCCGCAGATGATTTTTTATGCAGACTTTGCTATACTGAAACGAGGGGGATTGTATGTGGATCAATATTATCGAGGATGAAAAAAACCTGAATTTTCTAATGGTAAAATATTTGGAAGATGAGGGGTATAAGGTACGCAGCAGTTGTACCGGGCAGGAGGCGCAGGCCTTTCTCAGGGAGCCGGTAGATCTGTGGGTGATCGACATTATGCTTCCGGATACCAACGGTTTTTCTCTATTTAAGGAAATTAAAAAAATCCATCCGGATGTTTTTGTGATTTTCATTTCCGCCCGCAATCAGGATATCGACCGCGTGGCAGGGCTTGAGCTGGGCTGCGATGATTATATCCCCAAGCCGTTTATGGTGCGGGAGCTGATCATCAAGGTCAACCGCCTGTTGCAGCGGACGGGGGAACAGCGGCGGACGCTGATTTTCGGGCGTTACAAGCTGGATTTGCGCCGGCGTCAGGTCAGCGATGGGCAGGGGATTATCGCTTTATCCGGCCGGGAGTACGAGCTGCTTTTGTATCTTTTGAGCAACGAAAACAATGTGCTGAGCAGGGATGCCATTCTGGACGGCGTGTGGGGCATTGATTATTACGGAACCGACCGCGTGGTGGACGATACCATCCGCCGCCTGCGAAAGAAGATTCTGGGCCTGCAGATCAAGACCGTCTACGGGCAGGGTTATTGCTATGAGGGAATGGAAGATGTGTAAGGATAAGCCTCTGAGCTTTCAAATCTGGGTCGTTACTTCGATTATGAACAGCCTGACGGTGCTCGTATGCCTGCTTGTGCTGCTGCTTGTACTGCGCTCCTGCGGCATGCTGCGGATGGAGCACTGGAACAGCGAAACGGCGGGAGCGCTTGTGCAGGTGTTCCTCTGCGCCGTAATTTTCAATATCGCGGCGGCAAAGCGGATCGCCGATACGCTCATCCGGCCCGTGCGGCAGGTGGAACAGCGCATGCAGAAGATTTCCCGCAAGGAGTGGGAACCTGCGCTGAGCAGCGTGGACCGGCAGGATGAAATCGGCAACCTGTTCAATACGCTGGTCAACATGCAAAACAGCTTAATCCGCATGGAGGAAGAGGAAGAATTTTTCCTGCAAAGCGTTTCTCACGGCCTGAAAACGCCCATCATGGTGATTAAAAACTGCTGTCAGGCGCTGCGCGATCAGATTTACATCAACGATTCGGAAGAAGCGACCATCCAGGTGATCGAGGAAGAAGCAGCGGGGCTTGAGGACAGCGTGCGCAAGTTTCTGATTATCAATTCCTTCGATTATATGTTGGGCAAGAAGTCGGATTTTATGGAAATCCGCATCCAGCGGATGCTGCGCGGCATCGTGGACCGCTTTTCCGCCGGCAATCAGCAGCTGTCGTTTACGCTTTCGGGCAGCGACTTCGATGTCTGGGGAAATGCCGAGCTCTTAAAAACGGCCATCACTAACATCGTAGAAAATGCCACGCGCTATGCCAACAGCTTTATTTCCATCTCCGCGGAGGCAGACGATACCGACCCGCAGGGCTATATGCTGCTCTATATAAAAAATGACGGCGAGGAAATCGACGACGATATCCTCAGCCGCTTTTTTGATAAATACCATAAAGGGAATAAGGGAAATTTCGGGCTTGGTTTATACATTACCAAAAAGATCGTGGAATTTCACGAGGGCGAAGTCTGGGTGGAAAACGACTGCGGCTATGTGCGCTTTGCCCTGCGCTTAAAATGCGCGCCGCAGGCGGGATAAAAGAAGCGCCGCCCGGCACCTGCGCCCTATAGCAGCCCCCGGCTGCGCGCCTGTTTTAAAAGATAAGTATAACGGCTCTTGGCAGCGAGAATATCGTAGGCTGCCTGATCAATCAGATCCTGGTCGGTAGCTTCGCGGAAATGGCCTTCCGCGCGCTGCCACGCATCTTTCGCCATCTTCAGTTCACTTCGAAAAAACTCGTCTTCCTGCTGCTTGGCAGAAACAGTGACAGGCTCGCGTCCCGTAACCCGAGAGCGCGCCTGATCGACGACCATCATCAATGAAGACAGATTTGCACTCATACGTATTTCCTCCCTTGTAACCGCATCGCAAAACGCCGTCTGCTTATAATTACTTCTATTCTACGCATCCCTTTCATATTTTATACAGAATCGCTATTGTTTTTTATTTCACAGACATAGTACGGCCTTCAAAATCCTGCATACCTGTCGGTATAACAGCATCGCAGCAAGCGGAAAGGGGATATCGGCGATCAAAGAATTGCAACTGCAAAGACAGTGGGCAAAAAAATAGAAACTCGAAAAAAGAAACCACCTGTGATATAATGTCTACACCCGGCGATTGCCAAGCCGCAGGCGAAGGCAACGCAGCAGCTTACGCTGCTTGCTCCTACGTTCGCTTGCGCTCACTACGCTGTCCGTTTTGCCAGCGAATCAGCTGTGCGCGTTGCGCTTGCTTCTTCGGGCAAAAAGGCAGAGCCGCGGTGTAACAGACATCGCGCAGCTTAGCGATTGCGGAGCGGAAGCGACAGCAGAGCTTAGCAACGCTTCGCTCCTACGTTCGCTTGCGCTCACTACGCTGTCCGTTTTGTCA